>JANOYH010000124.1:0-7587 GCA_031428775.1 Bacteroidota bacterium | reverse complement strand
AATTTTGACTTTTTACTTTTGACTTAAATCCTCACATCATCCCTTCATCAGAAAAACTATAATACCCATCCTCGCTAACAATAATATGGTCCAGTACTTGAATGTCTAAATACCCAGCTGCGCTTTTTATTTTGCTGGTCAATAGTTCATCCGACTTGCTTGGTTTAAGATTTCCACTGGGGTGATTATGGCAAAGAATAATAGAAACCGCATGATGGTCCAGCGCTTTTTTTAAAATGATTCTTGGATCAGCCACAGTACCAGTAATGCCACCCTCACTCACAATTTCATACTGGATAATTTTATTAGCCCTATTCAAATACACTACCATAAAGCATTCTACCGATTTATGACCCATTGTTGATTTTAAATAATCTGCAATATCACTACTTTTTTGAATGCCAATTTTTTTCATGCCCGCACTATTGCGTCGAATACCTAATTCCAAAGCCGCCAATATGCCAGTGGCTTTTTGCTTTCCCAATCCAGAGATGCCTAGATTCACAATTTCATTGACCGACAACTTAGCTAAAGCAGGTAAATGATTGTTCACCCTACTCATCAATGTCTTGGCTAAATCCAAAGCAGTCTGCTCTCGAGTGCCATGATTGATAAGAATGGCTACCAGTTCTGCAGTGCTTAAGGTATCAGCTCCTTTTTGCAATAATTTCTCGCGTGGTTGATCGTCCTGCGACCAATGTTTGATACTTGTTTTGAGCATACTAAAATATATTATGCTTTCAAAATACAATTTCTTAACCTTATCTATATCTTCGCGGCATATTCCTAAGTAGCTATGAATCCTAACGTCAAGATATTTTCAGGCAACGGCTCTCAGAAGTTGGCTGAAAAAATAGCACAGCGCTTTGGCGCTCCCATTGGTAAAATCAATATTCAAAAATTCAGCGACGGGGAATTTCAACCCATTTTTCTGGAAAGTATTCGGGGCGACTATGTTTTCTTAGTCCAAAGCACCTTTGCGCCTACGGATAACTTAATGGAACTCTTGCTGATGATTGACGCTGCCAAAAGGGCCAGTGCCTACAAAGTAATTGCCGTAATTCCTTATTATGGATTTGCTAGGCAGGATCGAAAAGACAAGCCCCGCGTGGCTATCGGCGCAAAATTGATAGCTACTTTGCTAGAAGCTGCTGGCGCAGACAGGATTATTACCATGGACCTGCATGCTCCACAAATTCAGGGCTTTTTTGACGTACCAGTTGATCACCTTGATAGTTCCGCCATATTTATACCCTACATCGAACAACTTAAACTGCATAACCTGGCCTTTGCTGCTCCGGATGTGGGTAGTACCAACCGCGTTAGAGAGATAGCTAGTTACTTTAATGCACCGATGGTGATCTGCGACAAACACCGCAAACGTGCCAACGAAATAGCCAGTATGGTGGTGATTGGTGACGTAACAGGCAAAGACATTGTTCTTATTGACGATATCTGTGATACGGGTGGAACCTTGGCTAAAGCGGCTGGTCTGCTGATAGAAAAAGGTGCTTCTAGTGTGCGAGCATTGATTACCCACCCTGTTTTAAGTGGTGCAGCGTATGAAAATATAGAAAATAGCGTATTAGAAGAATTGGTGGTTTGCGATACCATTCCTTTAAGACAGGAATCCAAAAAGATCAAAACCATCTCTGTGGCCGACCTTTTTGCCATCGCCATCCGCAATGCCTACGAAAATAAGAGTATCACTAGCCTCTTTATTCATTCGCAATTGAAAGGAAGGGATAATAAGTAATTTTTCCTTACCTTCGCCGTCCAAAATTTTTATAAAATGAAGACAATTACAATCGAAGGACAACTGAGGACCGAACATGGCAAAAAAGCCGCCCGCCAGATTCGCTCTCAGGAAAACGTGCCAGCTGTAATTTACGGGGGTGCTCAGGAGATCAATTTCCATGCTCCTGCAAAGGCTTTTAAGCCCTTGGTTTACACTGGTGAATTCCAATTAGCAAAAGTTACTGTGGATGGTAAAACATACACTTGTATTTTGAAAGACTTACAATTCGACAAAATCAGCGATAGCCTGATTCACGTTGACTTGCTAGAACTAGTAGAAGACAAAAAAGTGATAGCAAACCTACCACTGAAATTTGTTGGAACTTCAGTAGGAGTTAAAGGTGGTGGTAAACTAGTGATCAAGATGAAATCCTTGAACGTGAAAACCCTTCCTAAGTTTTTGAAAGAAACCATTGAAGTGGATATCACCAATTTGGAATTGAACGAAAACATTCGTGTAGAAGACGTGAAAGATGAAAATTTTGAGATCATGAACTCTCCACGTATTCCTATTGCTTCAGTAGTGATGACTCGTCAGCTGAAACAAGAAGAAGCTACCGCAGAAAAAGATACCAAGAAAAAATAAATGGATTCAAATCCTTGTAATAGACGCCTCCGAATTTCGGGGGCGTTTTTTTTGAGGCTAGATAAACCCTATTTTTGAAGCGCATATGAGTAAGTATTTAATAGTTGGATTGGGGAATATTGGGGAAGAATACCATCATACCCGTCATAATATTGGGTTTGACGTGGTCACTGAATTTGTATTAAAACAAGGTGGCTTCTTCAAAAATGATCGCTTGGCCGATGTGGCCGAAGTGAAATGGAAGGGCAAAACCTTTGTGTGCATCAAACCAACCACTTATATGAACCTCAGTGGCAAGGCTTTTAAATATTGGATGGACAAAGAAAAAATTGAGATCAACCACACCCTTACCATCGTAGACGACCTTGCCCTTCCTTTAGAGAAAATTCGAGTTAGGGGCAATGGTACCGATGCGGGTCATAATGGTTTAAAAGACATTCAACTGACCTTGGGTACCGACCAATATCCCAAACTACGCTTTGGAATCGGCAGTAATTTCCCCAAAGGCCGGCAAGTAGATTTTGTATTGGGTAAATGGCAAGCCAGTGAACAATACATTGTAAATCAGAAAATTGCCAAATGCGTTGAAGTCATAGAACTCTTCGCCGCAATTGGCTTGGAGAAAACCATGAGTCAGGTAAATAATTTAACCTTCACATAATAAATTGACCCTAATTACAGTTATAGCTAGGAGTAAATAAGATTTAAGTAATCAACCGTGCCCGGAATTCGCTGTACAGCGATTCTTACGCAGATTATTTAGTTATTATTTTAAAAGCCACGAGCTATGAAAATTTTCTGTGTAGGGCGAAACTATGCGGAACATGCAAAAGAATTAGGGAATGAAGTACCGGAAGAGCCGGTGATTTTCATGAAACCGAAGTCGGCTTTGCTGCAACCGCATACACCATTTTTTTATCCTGAGTTCAGCAATGAACTGCACTACGAGGTAGAGCTAGTGCTACGCGTCTCCAAAAACGGAAAATACATTCAAGAAAATCAAGCAGATAAATATTTTGATGCAATCAGCGTTGGAATAGATTTTACTGCCAGAGATATTCAAGCTGAATTAAAAAAGAAAGGACTGCCTTGGGAAAAAGCCAAAGCCTGGGATAACTCAGCCATTATTGGCAAATGGGTTGATGCTACTGCCGCAATTAAACAAGACCCATTGCATTTCTCCTTATTAAAAAATGGCGAAGTAGTACAAAAAGGTGATAGCAACTATATGATATTTTCTTTCCAACAAATCATTGCCAATATATCAAACTATTTCTCACTCAATATAGGCGACCTCATTTATACGGGAACGCCTGCAGGAGTGGGGGAATGTGTGGTGGGTGATTTGTTAGAAGGGTTCTTAGATAAAGAAAAGATGTTTGAACTGACTATAAAATAGTTCAAGAAATAGGAAAAGGAAATGCTGACTACTAACATATTAACAAACGCATACAAGCTAATGGTTACTGCAAAGGCCATGAGTGAAACGTATGATGCAAACCGACCGGTTTGTAAATATGTACATAGTACGTCAAGGGGACACGAAGCAATACAAGTAGCTACAGGAATGCAGTTGCTACCCTGCGATTGGGTGAGTCCTTATTATCGTGATGATAGTATGCTACTCTCACTTGGTTTCTCTCCTTATGAAATGATGCTGCAATTACTTGCCAAAAAAGAGGATCCTTTTTCTGGTGGGCGTTCTTATTATTGTCACCCAAGTAGTAAAGACAAAACACGTCCTTCTATCGTTCACCAAAGTAGTGCTACTGGTATGCAAGCCATACCTACTACAGGTTTGGCGCAAGGCTTACAGTTTTTAGAAAAATATCAGCAAACCCATTTGCGCAGTAATGAAGACGGAAAATTACCTATTGTTGTTTGTTCTATGGGTGATGGTGCCATGACGGAAGGTGAGATCAGTGAAGCATTACAATTTGCTGCATTAAAACAATTACCCGTTGTTTATCTCGTACAAGACAATCAGTGGAGCATTAGTGCTTTGGCGCATGAAGTGCGTACTATGAATGCATACGAGTATGCTCAAGGCTTTAAAGGATTGAAGCGCATGCAATGCGATGGAAGTGATTTTATCAGAAGTTATGAAACCATGAACCAGGCCATCAGCTATGCGCGCATAGAAAGAAAGCCTGTATTGGTGCACGCCAAAGTGCCATTGTTGGGGCATCATACTAGCGGGGTTAGAAAAGAATTTTATCGTAGTAGAGAAGATTTATTACGACATGGTTTATACGATCCTATTCCAAAAATGCGCATCCTTCTGGGAAGTGTTGGCATCAATGAATCTGAGATCAATCAACTAGAAGCTGCTGCATCGCAAAAAGTATCGATCGACTTTAACAAAGCGCAGGCTGCATCGGAGCCGGATATTCAATCAGTAGAAGACCATGTTTTTGCTCCCACTTTGATTAAAGAAGAAAGGGGCATTCGTAATCCGAAAAAAGGCGATCGAGTGATGATGGTAGATGCTGCATTGCACGCCATTGAAGAAATTATGGAAGCACATCCAGAAGCCATATTGTATGGACAGGACGTGGGTAATCGCTTAGGTGGTGTGTTTAGAGAAGCAGCTACACTGGCAGAAAAATTTGGTGACCATCGGGTGTTTAATACAGCTATTCAAGAAGCCTATATTATTGGATCAACTGTGGGACTCTCCGCGCTTGGCTTAAAACCCATTGTAGAAGTGCAGTTTGGCGATTATATCTACCCGGGTTTGAATCAGTTGGTATCGGAAGTGGCCAAATCTTGTTACCTCTCAAATGGTAAGTTTCCTGTGCAGATGCTGTTGCGTGTGCCGGTGGGTGCTTATGGTGGTGGCGGACCCTATCATAGTGGCAGTATTGAGAGTACGTTATTGAGTATTAAAGGGATTAAAATAGTGTATCCATCCAATGCAGCGGATATGAAGGGATTGATGAAAGCTGCATTCCACGATCCTAATCCAGTGATCATGCTAGAGCACAAGGGATTGTACTGGAGTAAAGTACCAGGAACGGACGATGCAAGAATGGTTGAGCCAGCTTCAGACTATATTCTACCTTTGGGCAAGGCTAATTGCAGTTTAAGTGCCGATGCATCGCGTGTAAAGCAAGGAGAGACGGTTTGTGTCATTACCTATGGAATGGGCGTTTATTGGGCTAAGGCAGCCGCTGAGCGCTACCCTGGTCAAGTGGAAGTGATGGATTTAAGAACTTTGTTTCCTTTGGATGAAGAAGCCATTTATGATGCTACCAAAAAGCATGGTAAAGTGTTGGTTTTAGCGGAAGAGCAGCAGAATAACTCATTTGCCGAAGCATTATCGCTCCGGATTTCGAATAATTGCTACCATTTCTTAGACGCCAAAGTAGAAGTAATGGGCGCCTTAAACCTGCCTGCAGTACCTATTAACGTATCGTTAGAGGCTGCCATGTTGCCAACAGCGTTAAAAGTGGCTGAACGTATCGGCAAATTATTAGCTTACTAAACATTTTATGGGGATTCAATGTATTTTATTGACCTACTAAGTTTTTCATTTTAGGGAAACCCCTATATTTGCACCCCGAATACGAAATTCGTGTTCAAAAGGCGAGGTAGCTCAGTTGGTTAGAGCACAGGATTCATAACCCTGAGGTCACGAGTTCAAATCTCGTTCTCGCTACACATTTTAGAAGCTGAAATGACTGATAACCAGTTGTTTCAGCTTTTTTCGTTTAAATGCTTCATGTGGTATTTTATCAAAGGTTACCAAAAAAGTTACCAAAAATTAAAACCATGAAGACACAATTACCGAATGGATGTTCAGTAAGTGAATTATTTGTATTTTCCAATGATTGGCACACTAAAAAAGCCAAAACATCTACTAAATGGTACATCAAGTATAGGTTTTATGATTCATCACAGCCTAATCCCAAGCAGATTGTAATTAAGGGAATGAATTCCTTTAAATCACTTAAGGAAAGGCAGGATGAGACTAGAAAGCTAATAGCTTTGGAATTGGAGTTACTTCATAATGGATATAATCCCTTTACTAAAGTTGAAACTGAAGTTATTGTTCCTACTACTTTAATAGATGCCTTGGAATTGGCACATTCAAAATTGCTAGTAGCTCCAATAACTCATAGGGATGTAAGGTCTGCAATTAGTGGAAAAAATGCAGACTTCATGTATAAAAGAATTCAATAACGAAATATAATCTATACCCAATTAATTCTTACAGCAGTGGCTTCCCAACCAACTGCTTTTCCAAGTTCGTATGTATGTTGTTGGCTAGGAAGCAAACAACAGCGAAACTATTTATTTTAAAGTAATGGCACGTGGTGTCCACTGTTTATTCAAAACAGAACTTTGAGGCCAGTACAAACGCATCATCACATTAAAAATACCTTGAGGAGCAGGGAGCCAGTTATTCTCCATGCCTACAGGTGCTATATTTTGAATATAAATATCCAATGAGCCATCTGGGTTATATGTAAGTGGAGCACCATGGCCGATAGCATACCTGTTTATAGGATTATTTATAAAATAACCATCCTTATCGTACATTGTTAATGACCAAAAACCATTGACTGGCGGTAGTTTCCCCTGGTCAAAATGAAGAATATACTTATTTGCACCATTATAGACACTCCCTGAACTATCAACATAGGAAGAAGGATAAACAGCATCGGCTGGAAGATTTGCCCCTATGCCAATAGAGGCAATCACGGCTCTGTTTTGATAGTCTGTACCATAAATGCCGATTGAATCCGTTTTAATACTCCATCCGTTGATTAATGATGCAGGCTTAGAAGATACATTATTATAAAAAGCATATTCTAGTTGGGGAATATTCTGCATTTCATTTTGAATGTTTGTATCGAATTTACTAATGTCAAATTTCAGACCGGGCCCTACACTAATTTTAGCAAACATTTCCATAGCTGATAAATCAGCCGGGGCTGGGGGATTATCAACCAAGAGTTTGTTTAAGTAGTTAAAAAAGGAATCTATAGGCATGTTTTTCACAATATCATTAGGAGAACCTACTGGAACAGTTGGATCGACCACACCTTGAGTTGGGATGTATGCTTGACCCCAGAAACTGAGCGGAATAATTTTCAATCCTTGCTGTATGGGAATAACAACCTGTTGTCCATCTGCCGTTCCGTTACATTGAATACGTCCAATAAGCCAGAAAATACCGGTTGGCGATTTGATTTGCG
>JANOYH010000123.1:0-25753 GCA_031428775.1 Bacteroidota bacterium | reverse complement strand
ATGGCCCATTTGGGAGGAAGGGGTTGTTTACCTGTAAGGTTTTGATAGGTAGTAAGAATTTGTGGATAGTCTTTTCCAAACACCACATACACATTTAATTCCCCACTATAAAAGCCTGCTTCAAAAATTTGTACATTTTTTTTGCCTATGTCGGCATATCCTTTAGAACCATTATCAAAAAACAATCCATACCCTTTTGATGATGTAAAAAAAGGAACAGAGAAATTCAATGCATCGGCACCTTCCCCATACGCATACCATGGATTGTTATAAAGTGGAAAACGATAACCCCTTCTATTCAAAGGTAGCGCTCGCTCACCACCACCAAAAATCATCTCGTCATTTTTCAAAGCAATCTGAAATCCGCGAAAATTATTTTCATCCATTGTGTATTTCAATTGTACCTCTTTATTCTTTCCAATAAACACTTGATCTGCATCAACATGAATGAATGCTACATCAAAACCCGTATAAGGCTTGCTAATTACAGCAGCAGTAATCTGTTCATTGTGTTGATAATCTACTGGAGTAAAAATGGCTTTTATCACATTACTGGCATACTGTTCAAAACGCCATTGCCCTTTGGTTGTTTTAAAAACTGTTGCCTTTGCAATAGTTGACCTAGGTTGTGCAACCAAAAAATTTATACAAATAAGCAACAAGGAACAAATCAGTAATGAGCATTTCATTTCCAAATATTTTAAAGATGATTACAATTGCTATTTAGTGTTTCTATAAAACATATTGTCAATGGGTTGATTGATATAGAGCGATACATGTTCAATTACAGTTTCAATGGGGCCAATACTGATTACTTGTTTTGAAGGGAACAACAAACCATCAGTCATATTATAATTGCTATAGCTGATACTTGTTTTCATATTCTTTCGGTCGTTTCCAAACATTTTCATAATACTAGCAAACCCAGAAAGATTCGCTGCCATCTCGCCAACAGCATTTACTTGTATAACAGTATAGTCTTTTGCACTAATCAAGTATTGGATTTGTTGGTTGTTTTTCATGGTCAATTTTATTTTAAAACACTCCAGCTTATTCACTTTGTCAGTACCTAACAATTCTGCTTGATAACCTTTTGCTGCATAGTTCACTAATGGCCCAAATGGACCTGCGCAATCCATTTCATATTGTTGACCCGCCAATTCAACTGCCGACATTTTATTCAACATACTTGACGAACCTGCTTGTCCTCCAAAAGAAGGCATAGAAGGAATAAAAGTATAGCCTGCAGTATCGGTGATCAAAATATAAGAAGATCCCATACCCATGATCCCAGACATATCCCTTCTAAACAATTTATCTTTTTCTTTTACCGTATTCAAATTAATTTCCAAAGCCTGTCCCATTAGATTCATTTTGAGTACACTCTCCATTTTGATAGAGGTTACTGCCAATAATTTTTCTTTCCCTCCAGAAGCTATTTCAAATTTTGCAAGAATTTCATCTACTGTTTGAGCAGATGTTTGGATGAATAGCATTAGGGTTAATAAGCAAGAAAGAATTAATTTCATATATGGGTTTTGATTTTATAGAATACCTTCAAATTTAGTATAAGAAAATCATGAAAAAGCAATCATTCATCATCACCGGAAATTTAGTAGACGTTTGGAATAAGAAAATCTATGAAGCCATCCTTACTATAGAATTGGGAAAGATCATCTCTATTGAACCCACCCATCAACCGATGAAAGAAGGCAACTATATCTTACCAGGTTTTGTAGATAGCCATGTTCACATTGAAAGCAGCATGCTCATTCCAAGTGAATTTGCACGCTTGGCAGTTGTGCATGGTACGGTGGCTACGGTGAGTGATCCGCATGAGATTGCTAATGTACTTGGAATAGCCGGTGTTGAATTCATGATCAACAACGGTAACAAAGTGCCTTTTAAATTCAATTTCGGCGCACCTTCTTGTGTGCCTGCCACCATCTTTGAAACCGCAGGTGCTTTTCTAGATAGCAGTGCCGTTCAGTCTCTTTTAGAAAAGCCTGAAATCAAATACCTTAGTGAGATGATGAACTTTCCTGGTGTCTTGCACAAAGACCCAGAAGTGATGCAAAAAATCAGGTCAGCTCATGCATTGAATAAACCGATTGACGGGCATGCACCCGGACTTAGAGGAGATGCCGCCAAAGAATACATTGAAGCAGGTATCTCAACCGATCACGAATGCTTTACGGCTGAAGAAGCGCTTGACAAATTGGTTCATGGTATGAAAATTATTATACGCGAAGGAAGTGCCGCTAAAAACTTTGAAGCCCTGATTGGATTATTAGAAGACTATCCTACACTGATGATGTTCTGTAGTGACGACAAGCATCCAGATAGCTTAGAAGCCGGACATATCAACCAACTCTGTGCACGCGCTGTTGCAAAAGGAATTGATATATTTACAGTACTTCGTGCGGCATGTGTGAATCCTGTGTTGCACTATGATTTGGAAGTGGGACTTTTATGCGAAGGAGATGATGCAGACTTTATTCTTACAGATGAATTAAAAGAATTCATTGTCACGAAAACGTATATAAATGGAGAGCTTGTAGCAGAGAATGGAAAAAGTCTGATCAAGTCGGTTTTTGAGGCACCCATCAACCAATTTAATTGTGCTGAAATAGCTCCTTCAGATTTGCAAATGCCCTTAGGTTCATACCCAATCCAAGCGGGGAAAATTCCAGTTATAGAAGCGTTAGACGGTCAACTGATTACCAATAAACTTTGGCTCGATCCAACTATTGTAGATGAAAATTATGTTAGTAATACAGAGAATGATGTATTGAAAATGGTGGTAGTTAATCGATATCATACTGCACCTATTGCTAAATGTTTTATTAAAAGTTTTGGATTCAAGAAAGGGGCAATCGCTTCTTCAGTGGCACATGATAGTCACAATATTGTTGCAGTAGGTACGGATGATGTTAGTCTTGCTAATGCCATCAATTTGGTTATTCGTGAACAGGGTGGTGTGAGCTGCGTAGATGGACTTAAAGAATTGGTTTTAGGGTTACCTGTTGCTGGTTTAATGAGTGCAGCAGATGGCTATGAAGTGGCTAAAGCCTATACACAAATTGATGCCATGGCAAAGGGGCTAGGTAGTAGTTTGCAAGCACCTTTTATGACTCTTAGCTTTATGGCATTACTAGTGATTCCTCATTTGAAACTGAGTGATAAAGGTTTGTTTGACGGAGACAATTTTTCCTTTATCCCTTTATAAATATTATGCCTGTTGCCCTATCCAAACCGCCCCACCAATACTACTTCTACTTGCACCAGTTACTGAATGCATTACGGTGTTCTCTTCACGCCATCGCAACACGGCTAATAACGCCATCACAAGGGCTTCTTTATAGTCAACCAATTCTTTATTAGGCACAACTACCTTTACATTATATGGCTTTAAAGCTGCAGCAATTCTTTCCATTAAAAAATGATTGTGTGCTCCCCCACCTGTTACTAAAATAGAAGCGCCAGCTTCACCAGACCCATGCTGCAATTGATTAATAGCGTAACCAATTTGCATTGCTATATGTTCAACATAAGTGCGTAAAGCATCTGGAATACTCAGTTGAAATGACGCTACCAATGGATACACCAAATCCGTTCCAAAATCATTGGCTAGTGATTTTGGAAATGCTTGTGCATAATAATCCAATGCATTTAACTGAGTTAACAGCCCTGTATGGATATCACCCGACATGGCCAATGCTCCTCCTTCGTCGTATTCCTTTCCTACTTGCAAACACAAAACATTCATTACCCTATTAGCTGCACAAACATCAAAAGCAATAGAACCATTGATCCGATTTGCAGATATATTAGCAATCCCACCTAAGTTGAGCAAATATTGGTATTCACTCAAGAGTAACTGCTCTCCCATGGGTACAATTGGAGCTCCTTGTCCACCCAATGCCACATCCATTATCCTTAAATCGCTCACCGTATTGATACCGGTAGTAGCCGCAATAGTGGCGCCATTGCCTAATTGTCCAGTTAGTCCTGCTTCTGGTATATGAAAGCTAGTATGTCCATGTGAACCGATTAATTGTACTTGGTGTTCCAGTGAACATGAAGCGATGAACTTGTTTACTTCCCTTCCTGTGTACCTTCCATATTCTACGTCTAAAAGCTGATAATCAAGTGCGGAAAGACTTGTAGCACCTTTAAGACGATCTTGCCATTCTTTTGAATAGGCATAACAAGCTGTTGCTCTTATCTCGAATTCCCATTTACCGCCCATTTCTGTGAATTCAACAAAGACCAGGTCAAGTCCGTCTAAGCTGCTTCCGCTCATGAGTCCAATTGCTTTGTAAAACATAAATTTCCTATTATAGTGGTTTGATTTTAGTTTTGACTTCCCAAATCTAACTTCAATTACGTAAAACCATGATAGTAAATTTAAGCGAAAAACATAGCCTAGTCAGCAACTGGGTATCGGAATTGAGGGATATCAATGTGCAAACAGACCGTATGCGTTTTAGAAGAAACCTAGAACGCATTGGCGAAATTGCCGCTTATGAAATCAGTAAAGAACTTCCGTATACTATTCAGGAAGTCCCTACACCGCTTGGCATTCATGAAAGTAAGGTGCTCATGGAGCAGCCAGTTCTGGCTACTATTCTTCGTGCAGGTGTTCCTTTACACCATGGTATGATGAATTACTTTGACAGGGCCGACAATGCCTTTATCTCTGCCTATCGCAAGCACCATCGTGATGGTAGTTTTGAGATCAGTTTGCAATACATGAGTAGTCCAAGTCTGGAAGACAGAATTGTCATAATTAGTGACCCCATGTTAGCCACAGGCGCTTCTTTGGTAAAAACTATCCAATATATCAAGAGTGAAGGCAACCCTAAAGCCATTCATATAGTAGCTGCTATAGCTTGCACGGTGGGTATAGAATTTGTACACCGTGAAGCAGGTAACCAAATCAAAATCTGGTGTGGCGATATTGATGACGAGTTAACCGCTAAAGGGTATATTGTACCTGGATTGGGAGACGCAGGTGACCTTGCTTTTGGCATCAAAGTGCAATCTTAACCTATTGTATTGCCCTAAAACAAAAAGTTAAACGTTGGCATAAGGGCAAAATCTGAGGTTAAATCAGGTGCTTTCGCCTAAATTCGATACTAGTGATGGGTAAATTAAAAATTTATGGATGCATAATTGGGCTTTTTTTGTTGAGCAATGCCTCAGCACAGGACCCCCATTTTTCACAGTTTTTCTCCTCCCCACTTACATTAAACCCTGCTTTTACGGGGAAATTTTTTGGTACTGTTCGCCTTGCCGGCAATTATCGCAACCAATGGCCAAGTATCAACAACGCTTTTACCACCACAACCGCATCAATTGATTTTCATATACTGCAAAACAATATTGCCCCAAATGACACATGGGGTGTTGGCTTTATGGGATATACAGACAATAGTGCGAATGGTGCAGTTAAATTTAATTATGCGGGTATTTCTACAGCCTATCACAAAGGATTAGACGAAGATGGCCACCACCAATTAGGTGCAGGTTTTCAGGTTACCTATGCAAATATGTTGATCAATACTGCCAACCTGAATTTTGAAGACCAGCTGACTAGTTCTGGTTTTACTGGTGTTACTTCTGAAGTGTTTAATAATGCCACATTGCAGTCAAATTATATTGACGTGAATGCCGGTATTTTGTATAATGGTAGTACCGATGAAAGGAATAACTTTTATTTCGGCATCAGCTTATACCATATTAACCGACCTATTCAACAATTTACTGGCGCACTGTATAATTTGAATCCAAGGGCCACCTTAAATGCAGGAGGCTATTTTCCATTAGGCACTTCTACCACTATGCATGTAAGTGGTATTCAAATGTTTCAAGGAGGGGCTTCCGAAACAATGATCGGAGGAGCATTACAATTAACGGCCGACCCAACAGCTACAAAACCTACCAGCTTTTATGTGGGTACATGGATAAGGTTTAAAGACGCAATTGCACCATATATAGGATTAGAATACGAAGACTTTAGGGTTGGATTGAGTTACGACTATAATACTTCTGCACTAAGAACAGCCTCGCAAAACAAAGGTGGCATTGAATTGTCGCTTATTTATGTTCGAAGACCTGATACGGATAGACCAGTAAATTGTCCGAAGTTCTAAGTAACATTTCAATTGCGATATTTCAAGAAGACCTTCCAATTATTTTGAAACCTGATTACGCCATTATGGGATTGGTTGCTATAAATAAAGACCCTTTTATTGGTTTGTAAAATTTTAGTTGTTAGTGCTGCTTCGTTCAGGTCAATGATGGATAATTTTAATGAATCTTGTATTTGTTTCATATTCATTCTGGTATTTTCTAGTGTGCCGCCGTCCTTGGTATAAATGGCTAAAAATCTATTCCCCTGATTCGCCGCCATCCAATTGAGATAAGCTTCATTGCCACCATACCATGCATCAAACAAAATCAGTTCTTCAATTTTTGCATATTGGATGATTTTGCTGATCACTCTATAGGCGCCACTATGCCCTGCCAAACTAATGGAGCAGTTTTCAAGCAAGGGTTTGTTTTTTTTATTCAGCACTTTTGCATTAACCAATTGCAATAATATATCCTTAATAAAAGCATCAAAATATCCTTTGCTTTCCAATTTACCTCCATAACTATCTGGTGCATTTTTGGGACCTTCAGGAAAAATAAAAAGGGCATTTCTGCCACTAGCTTCAAATTGTTCTACCAATTTAAAAAAACGAAGAGCCGAATCTATATTATTATGCCATCCATGAAACCATACCACTAGCTCCAATTGTTTGCCTGGTTTGAATTTAGAAGGAATATAGATAAACACAGAACTATCACTATAGTGGTCTTTTACAGGATATGCTTTCCCTTGATATAGATGTCCATTCGCTCTTGCCGAATCAGGAAATGGCGCGAATGCAGAGGTAAAACGAATCGACTTTCCTGACTGCGATAATCCTAACAATGGCATACAACACAATAACAGAACTGTTTTATAGAAAATCAAAAAACGCAAA
The DNA here is from genome assembly GCA_031428775.1 of Bacteroidota bacterium. Classification (GTDB taxonomy): domain Bacteria; phylum Bacteroidota; class Bacteroidia; order Chitinophagales; family Chitinophagaceae; genus Sediminibacterium. The sequence goes on along the minus strand of JANOYH010000123.1, from coordinate 18,716 downwards.
TTCCTTTTCATATCAATTGTTGAAAACTAAAACTACCAAATTGTTTCCTCATTTTCCATTTTACGCTATTCAGCTTGAATGGTTTATCTTAGTAGTTCAAAACCTCCCCAAGTGCTGAAAGAAATGATCATTGCTATACAGGCGTACTTCCTTGCCCATCGGTTTATTAAAGAACATAAACTTTGGAAATGGATACTAATACCTGGCATTATTTACTCCATACTTTTTGTAGTAGGCATGTATTATTTCAGTCAAACATCGAGTGCTTTTATTGAATGGTTGAGTCTGAAAACAGGACTAAAAACATGGCTCGATCACCTCAATTCAGGTTTCCTTGGTTTCTTATTTACCATGGGCAGTTTATTACTCTGGCTCATTCTATTATTGTTTTATTTCTCTTTGTTCAAATACCTTTTCTTGATGATTGGCTCACCTTTATTTGCCTATCTGAGTGAAAAAACTGAAGCCATTATTGAAGGGAAAGACATCCCTTTCAATTTCATGCAAATGCTTAAGGATATTGTTCGAGGAATTCGTTTGGCAGCGAGAAATAGCCTTTGGCAAACTGTTTATACACTGTCTATTTTGTTTCTGAGCTTAATTCCAATTGTAGGTTGGCTAACTCCAGCAATGGCATTAATCATTGAATGTTATTACTATGGATTTTCCATGTTGGATTATAGCATGGAGCGACACAAAAAATCACCCGTAGAAAGCATATTATACATCGGAAGCCACAAAGGTCTCGCAATTGGTAATGGACTTGTTTTTTATGTCATGCATTTATTACCTATTGTTGGATGGATCTTAGCACCCGCTTATGCCGTAGTTGCCGCTACCTTAAGCATGTATCCATTAAAACAAAAAGAACAACTAACAAGAACCACCTAAAAGAAATTGATTGACCAACGGCCAATTACCTAAACATCTAATTTCAAATACACCTTAAATAGGAAAAATCTTATGGCATCTGGGAAAGTTTATTTAATACCTACGGTTTTGTATGAGGATAGTTTGGAAACCATTCCGCCTTATATTCTTGATGCCATCAAATCATGTCCCGTTTTTTTTGTTGAAAATGAAAAAACAACCCGCAGGTTTTTTAAAAAATTATGGAAGGAAATGGTTATTGACAACTATCAATGGTTTGCCATTCATAAATCTGAACCAATTTTAAAAGACCAGTTTTTACAAATTTTAAAGTCGGGCAAAAATATTGGCATTGTTAGTGAAGCTGGGTGTCCGGGTGTTGCTGATCCTGGGCAGTTTTTGATTGCTGCTGCTCAACAAGCTGGGGTTCATGTAAAACCTTTAGTTGGACCAAGCTCCATACTACTAGCCCTTATGGCTAGTGGCATGAATGGGCAAACATTTCAGTTTCATGGCTATTTGCCTATTGATTCACTAGAAAGAAAAAACAAGATCACTGATTTAGAAATTGATTCTCAAAGGAGAAAATGCACCCAGTTATTTATTGAAACACCTTATCGCAATAATGCCATCATCAAAGACTTATTAGCCAATTGTAAAGACAATACGCTGATTTGTATTGCGGTTGATATCACTGGACCAACTGAAAGCATTCAAACAAAAACAGTAAGGCAGTGGAAACAATCCATACCCGATATTCATAAACGATTGGCCATTTTTTTACTCTTTGCAGAATAAAAAATAAAATTCAACAGACTTCAACTATATATTACAAATTTTATTTTGCCTTAATCTGTGTACCATTTCCTTCACCGCGTATTGCATAAATACTATCTACAACATAGCTCTGCATGCCGCGCCATGGAAGGGCTCCGAAATAGCGTTTGTAATGAAGGTCCACTTCTTTTCCAGCATTGTTCAATAGTTGCTGTGCGATGGATTCATTTTCTACGCTAAAATCAAATTCATTGCTTTTGACATTAGCCTGAAATCCACTTTGTATCAATTTCCCTTCGTATGTTTTAAAAACAATCCCTTTTTTCTGAAAGGTGTTCAACTGACCTGCTTTTGTACCTTCCGCAAAAACAAAATAGAAACGCCAGTAACCAAAAGCGATTAAAGCAACAAGTAGAAAGGTAAAAAATGTCCAAAGAATTTTTCTTAAATTCATTATAATCCGTTTTGGTCAACAAGATAAATCAAAGCCGCCATATTTACAGCACCCAACAACAACTCACGTTTGTGTACATTTTCAAAAACGTCGCTCCTTGCATGGTGTACGTCGAAATACCTTTGTGGATCTGGAATCAATCCAGCCATTACAGTGCCGAAAGTTCTACCGAGTGGACCAATATCGGCACCACCCCCACCATCAATGATATTGTCTGTTCCATAAGGTTTTAATAGTGGCAACCAACTTTGAATTTTGGCTAACTGTGTTTTATTTTTAGCAGTAATGCCAAATCCTCTAGGCGTAAATCCACCCTCATCACTTTCCAATGCAAATAGGTGTTCTTCTCCTTTAGCCTTGGCAACTTCTGCATATTTGTTACCCCCACGCAACCCATTTTCTTCGTTGGCAAATAACACAAATCGAATGGTATGTTTGGGCTTATATCCAATCGCTTTCATGGCACGCAATACTTCCATGGTATGCACCACACCAGCACCATCATCGTGTGCGCCTTCATTTACATCCCAACTGTCTAAGTGCCCGCCTACAGTAATGTATTGATTGGGAAATTCAGATCCTTTTAATTCAGCTATCACGTTATGACCAATGGTATCTGGCTTAAAACTTCCATTGGTTTTTAAGGATACTTTGAACCCTGATTTTAGTCCAAATAAATAATCAGCATCCCTTGGGCCCACTGCAACCGCAGGAATCTTAGGCAAGCTATCTGTATAAGCCATTCCTCCTGTGTGTGGGTCATTAGCTACGGATTCTGTCAATGAACGAATCATTACAGCTACTGCTCCATATTTTGCTGCCCTACTAGGTCCAGATCGGCGATACATACCATTCTCTCCATAAGAAACAAAGGGCATGATATTGTTGGGATTAAATCCATGGTCGTAATACACGATTTTCCCTTTTACTTCATTTTTTCTTTTTTCCAATTCATCAAAATCGGCCACAACCAATACTTCGGCAGTAATTGTTTTTCCACCACTACCCAATGAATTACCTAAAGCCAACACATCCAAAGCCCTATCGGTTTTTTTCTTGTTGATTTCAGTAATTACTGCTTTGTCTTTCCCGCCACGAATCCAATGAGGCACCATACATTCTTGCATCCAAACTTGGTCGGCGCCAAGTTGTTGGAGCGTTTTTTGTGCCCATACCTCCGCTTTCACCGACTGAGGCGACCCTGCTAAACGCCCTCCAATTTGTTTGGTCAATTGATAAAGCAGTTCATAGGCTTTTCCGTTGCTCAGAATTTCATTAGAAAGCTTTCTGATCATCACAGAATCCTTGTTCTGGGCTTGAACCAAAAGGGGTAACATTAAAAGGGCGACAATAATTTTTTGCATTGCGGGTTGTTTTCTTTGTAAAAAGGAAGGAATGAAGTTAAACATTTGTTCGGTTTAGCCAACAATGGATGAACGGGCATTCGGAATCAATAATAAATTGTTAATTGCAGCTTATTTTGGTGTTTTCCAAGAATTCGTTATAAACTTTGATGGTATGCGCATAGGAATTGTTTGCTATCCCACATTTGGTGGTAGTGGGGTTTTGGCCACAGAACTGGGAAAGGCTTTAGCTGATGAAGGACATCAAGTTCATTTTATCACTTATCAACAACCGGTAAGGTTAAATGTATTCAATGCCAATATTTTTTATCATGAGGTACGCGTACCAACTTATCCATTGTTCGATTATCCTCCTTATGAAGTGGCACTAGCAAGTACCATGGTGGATGTGATCATGAACTATGATTTAGATTTGTTACACGTACACTATGCTATCCCACATGCGTCTGCAGCATATATGGCCAAACAGATTGTGCTACAAAAAACGGGCAGGTCTATTCCATTTATCACCACATTGCACGGAACAGATATTACTTTGGTAGGAAAGGATAAGACTTATGAACCCGTGGTGACTTTTTCCATCAATGAAAGTGATGCCATTACTGCCGTATCGCAAAATTTGAAAGACGAAACTTATCGTTCTTTTGCAATTACCAAGGACATAGAAGTAATTTATAATTTTGTGGACGTAGCCCGTTTCAATAAAAAACCAATTGATGCATTCCGGAAAGTGATTGCACCCATGGGAGAAAAGATCTTGATACACGCATCCAATTTTAGAAAAGTAAAAAGGATTGATGACGTGGTAAAAATATTTGCCGCTGTAAGAAAAGAAATGCCCGCCAAATTGTTAATGGTAGGTGATGGCCCTGAAAGACCAGCTGCAGAAGATTTGGCAAGAGAATTAGGCATTGAAGAAGACATTCGTTTCTTGGGCAAACAAGAGCAGATGGAAGACATATTGGCGGTAAGTGATTTGTTTGTACTACCATCAGAATATGAGAGTTTTGGATTGGCTGCGCTAGAAGCAATGGCTGCCAGGGCAATTGTTATCAGTACCAATGCTGGAGGATTGGGAGAAATCAATATCCATGGCGTAACTGGTTTTATGGCCAATGTAGGCGATGTAAATTCCATGGCCACTTATGCCATCAACATTTTAAAAGATGAGACCAAGCTTGCAGAAATGAAAGAAGCCGCTTATGAACAGGCATGCAAATTTGATATCAGCAAAATTATACCCGTTTACGAAAAATTGTATAGTAGGTTTTGTAGGATGCAAATATCTTAACAATGTTCTAAATTCACAGTTAACCCTACCATATACACATTGATAGTTCAGTATGCTGTTGTTATTTGTCAAGTTTGAGAAAACAATGCAAATGAAAAGAAGTCTATTAGTAACAACTACACTATGTTTCTTGCTAATCAATTTTGTTGCTGCTCAGGAAAACCGTTCACCTGAAAAAATCAAAGAGGATAGTATTGCATCTGTCTTACACAGAAAAAATAATCCAGAACTCTACCTAAAGAAAAGATTACTACATCAAAACCCATTTTTGAATACGAGGGAATGTTGCAGGATTATGGATTTATTAAATGCCATCAATCACATTTGGTCAACAAAAAATATATCAGGAGCTGGGTAAAAGAAGACGGTGGTTATTTATTATTAGAAGACCAATCACAAATCCCCATTTCCCGACAAAAAAGAGACCAAATCAAACAATTGCTGTAGTTTCCTTAATGTCCGGTAAAATAGTTATTGGTTTCTTTGAAACGCTTTGTAAATAAGTGTTCCATAGGAAAATAAGTCGGTGACGATTTGAAAAAACAATTCTCATCTGTTGGCTCAACAAAAAGATTTAAATCTTATATATTGGAAAAATGTTTCAAATTTAATAAATCACTAATTTTTCATTTCTTGTCTAATATTTATAGAATACTTCAACTTTTTCATCCCTATTCCACTGCTTTTTAAAGCGGTTCACAAAGTGAAAGCGACTATTCACATATTTTAACATTTTAGAATATACTTAATTTATACATTGTATTTATTCTATATAAATAAGATCAATGAAGAAACTAACTGCATTAGTAATTACCTCCATTCTTTTTTATCTGTCAGCTGCTTCACAACAAAACACCAATTCCATTAAAGGAACCGTTTCTGACACACTGAGTAAACAATCAATGTATAGAGCAATTGTTAGCATGATTAGGGCAAAGGATTCCATACTTATTAAATTTACAAGAACTGACCAGAAAGGGCATTTTGAAATTAAGGACATTCCTGAAGGCAAGTATATACTGCTTAGCAGCCTACCTAACTATGCGGATTACACTGATACTCTAAGTATAACAGCTAATAGCAAAGTAGAACTAGGCACTATTCCCTTAATCACCAAGGCACATCTGCTGCAGGAAGTAGTGGTTAAACAAACAATTGGTGCTATAAAACTGAAAGGAGATACAACAGAATATAGAGCAGATAGCTTTCGTGTTCAGCCCAATGCCACAGTGGAGGAATTACTGAAAATATTACCGGGCATTCAAGTGGACAAAAATGGACAGATCACCGCTCAAGGAAGAACAGTGCAAAAAGTATTGGTAGATGGAGAGGAATTTTTTGGAGACGACCCAACACTGGTTACTCAAAATATCCGCGCAGATATGGTCGATAAAGTGCAAGTTTTTGATAAGAAAAGTGACCAAGCTGCATTTACAGGAATTGACGATGGGAAAAAGACTACCACCATTAATTTAAAACTGAAAAATAATAAAAAGCAAGGCTATTTTGGAAAGGTAAATGCTGGTGCAGGTACCAACGGATATTATAATGAACAATTGATGTTAAACAAATTCCAACGAAAAGAGAAACTGTCTTTTTACGGAATATTGTCAAATACTGGCACAATAGGATTGAACTGGCAAGATCAAAATAGTTTTGGCGACAATTCGTCGAGGATTCAGTTTGATGAAAGTGGAAATATATCTGGCAATGATGATTTATCTGATTGGGGTGGAAATTTTAATGGACGTGGCTTTCCTAAAGTGCAAACAGGTGGAGTTCATTACAACAATAAATTTGGCGACGACAAACATGCCATCAATGGCAATTATAAGTTGTTGGATTTGTCAGTTAAAGGTAGTAGTAACACTAATACTCAAAATATTTTACCAGATACCTTGTATTATACAAATCAGCGGCAAGAATTCACCAACAAAATCATCCGTAACAAAGGTAATCTGATTTATGACTGGGATATTGATAGTTCGTCGTCCTTAAAACTGATAATTGATGCAGGTGTTGATCACAAGACTACTGCCACAAAATATTTTACTGAATCACTAGCCGAAGACAGTTCTCTGGTTAATCAAGGAAATCGAATCCTTACAACCGATGGGGATATAAATTCCTTTAACAGTAGTTTGTTATGGCGGAAAAAATTAAAAAAGAAGGGCAGAACCATATCTGTGGACGTAAAAGAGAATTATACTACCAATGAGTCTAACGGGTTCTTATATGCGGATAACAAATTCTATAAAGGGGGACTTCAAGTTGGCAATCAACTTACAGATCAAAACAAGCTTGTAAGTAGTCGCCTATTAGTTTTTAATGGAAAAGCAACTTATTCAGAACCATTGTCCAAAGTATCCTCATTAGTATTTAATTATGGGATGACAGTTAATAACAATTCAGCAAACAGAAGCTCTTATAATAAATCGGCTAGTGGGAAATATGAGACCCTAGATTCAGTTTATAGTAATAATTATACCTACAATATATTCATGCTGAGTGGAGGAGTCAGTTATGCATTAACTAACAAAAAGTTCAAACTAAATGCAGGTAATAATATCGGGAATACTAATTATTCACAAACAGATAACTGGACCTTAGTTTCCACTAAAAGGGATTTTGTGAATTGGTTTCCACAAGCCTTTATGTCCTATTCTTTTTCATCTCAAAAATCACTTTACTTTAGTTATAATGGGGCAACGATTCAACCCACAATACAACAAATTCAGCCATTGCGAACAAATGATGACCCTTTAAATATAGTCATTGGGAATGCATCATTGCTACCATCATTCCGCAATAACATTAATTTGAGTTATTATAATTATCAGGCATTGTCACATAAAAATATATCGCTAGGACTTACCTATGGTTTTGTCAATAATGCATTTGCCTCAAAAGATTATGTGGACACTTTAGGTAGAAGGGTTTCCCAATCCATCAATGTAAACGGAAACTATAATTTTAATACCAATTTCAATTATGGATTCCAGTTATTTGGAGCACATATTGGGGTAGGTGGAAATATGAACGAATCTAAATTTGTAAATTTCATTAATAACCAAGAAAATGTGACAAAAAGTAATATTTACAGTTTAAACCTTTCTGCTGGTAAAACCGTTGAGAAATTATACGCCAACAGTATTTACGCTAATGCCAGTTATACCACAAGTCAGTCATCCATTCAGAAAGATATATCCACACATTATTGGACTTTTAATATTCGACCTGACATAGATTTCTACCTTCCATGGAAATTGCAGATACATACTGATTGTGATTTTATTTTCCGCCAAAAAACCAGTGTATTTGATAATGATTATAATGTGATACTCCTCAATGCTTGGTTTGGTAAAAAATTATTACCAGGTGATGCTCTAGTTATTAAAGCATCGGTTAATGATTTGTTTAATCAAAACATTGGTTTCAATAGAACTGTAAATACAAATTATATCACCCAAAATACCTATTCAACTATTCAGCGTTATTTCATGCTCACTGTTTTGTGGAATTTCAATAAAGGTGCTAAACAACAATAATTATTCCTATGAAAACAAAATATGTATTCTTTGCCATTTGCCTATTAATATTAACAGATACTATTGGGCAACAACCCAATGTGATTGTTGCTGGTAAGATTGAATTTGAAAAAAAACTGAATCTTTATTCGCAGTTTAATGATGATGATTCTTGGTCGGCCGAATTTAAGAAGCAAATACCACAGTTTAAAATTAGTTATTTCGACCTAAGTTTTACTGAGACCAAAACATTTTATCAGCCCGGTAGAGATAATGTAGAGAACAATAGATTATGGGAGCAGCCAGCTGAAAATAATATTATTTATACGGACCTTGAAAAAAAATCGGCAGTAAGTCAAAAATCAGTTTTTGAAAAAACCTTTCTTGTTCAAGATAGTGCAAGAAATATTCGTTGGAAAATAACTGATGAGAAGAGATCAATTGCAGGTTTTGAATGCAGGCGTGCCAATGCAGTTATCATGGACTCAATTTATATTGTAGCTTTTTATACGGATGAAATTGCCACTTCTGGTGGACCAGAATCCTTTTGTGGCTTGCCTGGAATGATTCTAGGTCTTGCCATACCACATGAACACGTCAGCTGGTTTGCCACTAAACTATATGCAGTTACTATAAAAGAAACTGATTTTAAGATCCCAATTAAGGGAACTAAAACAACTAATGCAGCCTTGAAGGAAACCCTTCGTACCAACCTGAAAAGTTGGGGCAAATATGGGGAACGTTATATTAAGGCAACAATGCTATAGTATGGAATTCTTTTATTCTAAGACAAACAAAGAACTAATAACTATTTATTGATCACTTCATGAATACTTCTCAAAATAATAGCGCAAACTTTTTTGAGCTCATCTTCTGTAATAATGAGTGGCGGCGCAATGCGCAAGCGATCGGGGGCAAATAAGAACCAGTCGGTGATTAAGCCATTTTGTACACATTGATGCACGATGGACTGATTGAGTGCTGGTGTAGCAAATTGCAAGGACATCCACAATCCAGCTGTTCTGCTTGAAACAATAGCAGGATGCTTTAATAAATCCTTCAAAATATTTTCTTTTGCAAATACCGTTTCAATAAAATTTCCTTCCAACAAAACTTCCAAAGCGGCTTTACCCGCAGCACAGGAAACTGGGTGCCCACCAAATGTGGTGATATGGCCTAATACAGGATCATGCGTTAGTGCATGCATCAAATCTCGGTTGGCAATAAATGCACCCAAGGGCATGCCACCACCTAATGCTTTTCCCAATAATAGAATGTCTGGTAAGATGCCATATTGTTCAAATGCAAATAGGCTTCCTGTTCTTCCAAAGCCTGCCTGTATTTCATCTAAAATTAATAACACACCTAGTGCTTTACACTTTTCAACAATTGCTTTGATCCAATGAACATCGGGCTTAATAATGCCGCTTTCTGCTTGAACAGTTTCCATTACCACACATGCAGTGTTTGCATCAATTGCATCCAAAGCAACAGCACTATTATAATCAAGGTGCAAAATGTCTGGCAACAAAGGCCGGAATGCATTGCGCCAATATTCATCGCCCATCAAACTTAATGCGCCTTGTGTACTACCGTGATAGGCATTTTTAAAAGCAATAATCTTTGACTTTCCTGTAACACGCTTGGCCAATTTCATAGCCCCCTCTGTAGCTTCGGCACCACTATTGGTAAAGTACACACTATTCAAACTTTGGGGCAATAGATCCGTTAACAATTTTGCATAGGCTACTTGTGGTGTTTCTATAAATTCGCCATATACAATCAAGTGCATATAATCCGCGGCTTGATCTTGCACAGCTTTTACCACTTTGGGGTTACTATGCCCAATATTGCAAACCGAAAATCCAGCAATCAAATCCACATAAACTTTTCCATCAATATCCCATACATGAATGCCCGATGCTTTTACCATCTCAATTGCGATTGGTTGGGCCGAAGTCTGGGCTACGTGTTGCAGGAATAATTGTCGGTTTGAGATCATGATAAAACAAATTTACAAAGAACAAAGGTTTCCTACTTAAAAAAGGAAAGCTTCTAGTAGCTTTGTAAGCTAAACAACCCACTATGGCACTGATACTAACCGTTTTAGGAAAAACACCACAAATTGGCAGTAATTCTTTTATTGCTCCCAATGCTACCATTGTAGGTGATGTGGTGATGGGAAAAGACTGTAGCGTATGGTTTAATGCAGTGATCAGGGGAGATGTGAACTATATAAAAATAGGCGATAAAGTAAATATCCAAGACGGCGCTATCATCCATTGCACTTATCAAAAACATCCCACTGAAATTGGAAACAATGTTTCTATTGGGCACAATGCCATGGTACATGGTTGCACCATTCATGATGATGTACTTATAGGCATGGGTGCCATTGTAATGGACAGATGTATTGTTCATAACAATGCCATTGTAGCTGCAGGCGCAGTAGTTTTGGAAGGAACCATTGTTGAAGCTGGGACTATTTATGCAGGTGTTCCAGCAAAAAAGGTCAAAGAAGTTTCACAGGAAATGATTAGTGGCGAAATTGAACGCATTGCAAACAACTATGTTACTTATGCATCTTGGTTTTCGGAGAATAATGACAGTCCTAATAATTAATCTCTTCCATTTTTTCTAAAATGGTACAATAACTAACATAGCGTTCAATAGAAACAGTACCCTCATTTACTGCTTCTTTGATAGCGCAACCGGGTTCATTGATATGCATGCAATTATTGAATTGACAATTGTTAATCAAAACGCGCATCTCAGGAAAATAATGTGAGAGTTCTTGCTTACTAATATCTACTATTCCAAATTCTCTCAATCCGGGTGTATCAATAATTCTACCGCCAAAATCAAGGTCGAACATCTCCGCAAAAGTAGTTGTATGCAAACCCTTACCACTCCATCCACTCACTTCTTGGGTGCGCAATTCGAAATCAGGAAATATGGCATTGATGAAAGTGGATTTCCCAACGCCACTATGTCCACTTAATAAACTCGTCTTGTCTTTCAACAAAGTTTTCACCTCATCTACCGCCTCATTATTTTGTACACTTGCCAGAATCACTTTGTATCCAATGGCTTCATACATATTTTTGAGTTCGTTGAAAATGACCATTTCTTTGGTTCGATAGATATCGGATTTATTGAACACAATAATCGCGGGAATATGGTAGGCCTCGCAAGAAACCAGAAAACGGTCAATAAAACCCTGCGATGTTTTGGGGTCTCTTAAAGTGGCAAACAACACACATTGATCTAAATTACTGGCCACAATATGGTGCATCCTTTTGTTATGGGGAGAAATCCTAGCCACATAATTCTTTCGAGGATAGATTTCATGAATGATGGCCGATTCTTCTAAAACGTCTTCTATATCCATTTCTACTTCATCGCCCACCGCAATAGGATTGGTGGATGTGATGCTGTCAATTTTAAAAATGCCTTTGATACGGGCATTATAAGTTTTGCCCACGCTGTTTTTAGCGATGTACCAGCTACCGGTAGATTTATAGATCAGGGCTCTCATTGCAACAAAGATAATACCCAGAAACATCTATCGATAAGATTTTACCAGTTGATTGAAATGGGAAAAATTTGCTAAAACTGGGCTGCTGCCACGGTGAAAACACCGAAAGGGTTTTTAGGCCATCGAAATGTAATATCTTCGCAACCATGGCAAAATTTGCACACGACGTGATAGTTCCGGATAAGCAGAGCGACCTAAACAAGAAAGCACAGGTGGCTGAAATGTTCAATACCATTGCATTCAAATACGATTTCTTAAACCGTTTTTTGAGCGCGGGAATAGATAAGGGATGGCGTAAAAAAGCCATTAACGAGTTGAAAAGTATTCAGCCTAAAACGGTGTTGGATGTGGCTACTGGTACGGGTGATGTGGCTATCATGACCTATCAACAATTGCACCCTGAAAAAATTATTGGGATCGACATATCAGAGGGCATGTTAGCGTTTGGGAGAAAGAAAATTGAAACCCTCCAATTGTCGAATTCCATTGAACTTCAATTGGGCGATAGTGAAACCATTCTCTTTCCCGAAAACAGTTTTAATGCCATAACGGTAGCATTTGGTGTTAGAAATTTTCAAAATTTAGAAAAAGGTTTGTCGGAAATGTTCCGTGTATTAAAACCAAATGGTAAATTAGTGGTGTTAGAATTTTCCAAACCTGGTTTTGCCCCCGTTCGAGCTTTTTATCAGTTCTATATGAATGTAATAGGACCAGGCATCAGTAAATTATTTGGCAGTAACAAAGCAGCATATCAATACCTCAATGAAAGCGTTCAAGCATTCCCTGAGGGACAAATCTTTTTAAAACTCATGAATGAAGCAGGATTTACCCAAACTCATTTAAAACAGCTTAGTCTAGGTATATGCACCATTTACTGCGGAAACAAATCGTAAGAGTAATCCTATTTGCTATTCTACTCTGTTCCTTTCAACAAGGTATGGCGCAGCGTGAGCGTAAACCTCAGCATCGAATTGATCACGATGACCTGAATTATTTTTTTGGACTAACCCTCAGTTACAATAGCTCTTATATTCACCAAACAAAGAGTAATAACTTTCTTCTTTCTGATAGTGTAATGGTAGTTGAACCCGGAGCAAGTGGAGGTTTTGCACTAGGACTACTTGGTACCATTAGGCTAGATGATCATTTTCAAGTACGCATCAATCCACAATTAATTATTGGAGGCTCTAAATATTTATCTTACACACTTGGCAGCACTGCCCCCGGCGAGGGTACACACCAAGAACAATTGCTCCCTTCCAATATTGTAAGTTTTCCCTTGCAGATGAAATTCAACTCCGACAGAATTGGTAATTTTAGAACCTATCTTTTAGGTGGTATTAAATACGATATCGACTTAGCAAGTAATTCCACCGCCCGCAATGCAGAAGACCAAATAAAATTAGCGCGTTACGATTTGGGGATAGAAGCAGGCATTGGTTTTAGTTTTTATTTGCCCTTTGTAACCATTTCTCCTGAAATAAAAATCAGTAGGGGATTGACTAATTTACATCAACCAGATCCTGGATTAAAGTATTCAAATGTGCTAGACAAAATACAGTCGCGCATGATTGTGTTCTCTATCCATTTTGAAGATTAAACGTAACTTTACATATGCAACAGTACTTAATAAAAAATACCACCATCATTAATGAAGGCCAAAGAATTGCAGGCGATTTATTAATTAAAGATGGCAGGATTGAGAAAATTGGCGGAGTGATAACAGCCAAAGGTGATACTATTGAAATGGATGGAACTGGTCAGTTTGTATTGCCCGGCGCTATAGACGATCAAGTGCATTTTAGAGAACCCGGTCTCACGCATAAGGCCAATATCCAAACAGAAGCAAGGGCAGCAGTAGCAGGAGGTATAACCAGTTTTATGGAAATGCCCAATACCAATCCGCCTACATTTACGCAGGAATTATTAGAGAACAAATATGCGATTGGCGGAGCAAGCTCTTTGGCCAACTTCTCTTTTTTCATGGGCACTTCTAATGATAATTTGGAGGAGATCTTGAAGACGAACAATAAAAAAAATGAGGTATGCGGCGTGAAAATATTTATGGGTTCTTCCACAGGAAATTTATTGGTTGATAACCCATTGATATTAGAAAAGGTTTTTGAAGGTTCCGAATTATTGATTGCAACCCATTGCGAAGAAGAACGTATCATCAAAGAAAATATGGCTGCGGCATTGGCATTAAACAAGCCTTTAGACGCATCTTATCATCCCATCATCCGCAATGAAGAAGCTTGTTTTGAATCTTCTTTTCGTGCCATTCAATACGCCAAAAAATACAATAGTCGTTTACACATATTGCATATCAGCACCGCAAAAGAATTACAACTCTTCACCAATATGGTTCCCTTAAAAGACAAGCGAATCACTGCAGAAGTTTGTGTGCACCATTTACATTTTACTAGCAACGACTATGCACGCTTAGGTAATCAAATCAAATGCAACCCTGCTATTAAAGCCCCGGAACACAGAGATGCCATTTGGCAGGGTTTATTAGACGATCGATTAGACGTGATTGCAACTGATCACGCACCACATACTTGGGCAGAAAAACAGGAGGATTACCTTCATGCGTACGCAGGACTTCCACTAGTACAATATTCCGTTTTATTGATGTTACACTATGTGCAAGAAGGAAAAATTAGTCTTGAAAAAATGGTGGAGAAAATGAGTCATGCCGTAGCTGACTGTTTCCAGATTAAAGAACGTGGGTATATTCGGGAAGGGTATTATGCCGATTTAGTGATGGTGGATCTGAATAAACCAAGCACTGTTACAAAAGAGAATATTTTGTATAAATGCGGATGGAGTCCTTTAGAGGGATTTCAGTTTCCTGCAACTATTACAAATACATTTGTAAACGGTCACCTCGTTTATGGAAACGGACGCTTTGATGCATCACAACAGGGAATGAGATTGCAATTTGAACGTTAAAAATAGGCATGCAAGTAGATAAGACCACGCTAACAGACCTTTCTATTTTTCATAGGGATGAGGAGCAATCCGTATTCCACTACCTCAACTTCACCCATACCAATGGCGGCAGGGAATATTTCAGACATCTCCTGGGATCGCCCCTTAGTAGCGTAAATCAGATTCAAGACACCCAGCATAGCATTCAAATACTTCAATCCCTTAGAAAAGATTGGCCTTTGGAACAGGTAACAAATGGAACGATTATGGTATTGGAGAAATTTTATGAAACGGCTATTGAGACCTATCCAAAACAACCATCCCTATTGAATAGTTTGTATTATCAGCTGTTCAGTTCGCCAGATTATTCCATTACTAAATATACGGTTGAACATACCATTGAATTCTTAAAAGGGATGCAACAAATTGTTAATGTAGCTTTACAAATAAAGTTGAGTACTCAATTGCAATTATGGATAAATACCATTGAGCATTTACTAAACAAAGCTGTCATCAAAGAAATGATTGCAGTAAATAAGGATGAGAAATTATCTGCTTCTACGATCTTAGCATTCGGCATCTTTTTGCGCAATCATTTCAAGCGCCCTTCTACAGATTTGATAGATATTTTTTGTAAGCTTGACGCCTACATGAGTATGGCCATAGCATGCGAACATTTTAAATTATCCTTCCCAGAAATGGCAGAAAGTAATCAACCATATGTAGAAGCAAAAGGACTTTACCATTTGCTATTGCCCTTACCTGTAGCTTATGATACAGATCTTTCTATACAAAGAAATTTTATCTTCCTCACTGGTGCCAATATGGGGGGCAAGAGTACTTATATTAAGGCAATTGGACTGAGTGTATATCTAGCCCATCTTGGTATGGGAGTGCCTGCAAAATCGATGCGTTTGAGTCTTTTTCATGGACTTTTGAGCAATATTCAAGTAGAAGATAATATACTTAAAGGAGAGAGTTATTTTTTCAACGAAGTGCAACGCATTAAAAAGACATTGGAAAAAATCAGCGATGGAAAAAACTGGCTCATTTTAATAGACGAATTATTCAAGGGCACCAATATACAAGACGCCATGAAGTGCAGTACTGTGGTGATTGAAGGACTACGTAAAATGCAAAAAAGTTTGTTCATCCTATCCACCCATCTCTATGAAATTGGGGAGGGATTGAAACAATACCCCAATATCCAATTCCGGTATTTTGAGACCAGCATGGAAAACGACCAACTTGAATTCAGCTACCAAATAAAAGAAGGCATTAGTAACGATAGAATTGGCTATCTGATCTTAAAAAGAGAAGGCGTTACGGATATTTTGGATAAATTATAATTAACTTGAAGAAAATTCAGGTTTATGAAGCTTTGCCCTATTAATAATCGTAGCCCATACAGTTATTCTTTTTTACCCAGATATATCAATCAAATAAACAGCTCAGCAATCATTTTTATTGCTTTACTTTTATTTTCAATTGCTAGTTTTTCCCAATCCAAATCTCTCGATTCTAAAGTCTATACTTGGGATAGTGCCACAATTACCAACAAGAAGTTTGCAACCCGAACCCTCTTTGAAGGCGCTAATTTATTACTCACAAAACATAGTATCTATAACAATCAATTGAATAGGGGCATTTCAATTAGTTACAAAAAAATAGCCAATGTAGAGCGCCTCATTATGGTTCAATCTGGCGTACTTACTGTTAATTTAAAAGGGGTAACAAAAGACCTAGTCAAAGGCTCAGTTGTTTTTTTATTAGCAGAAGATGAAATGGAGATTGCAAATAATTCAACCGCAGGTGCAGCATTTTATGTAATGCAATACCAATCTAAAACTGCATCTTCAAATCCAAATAAAAAGCTATCCTCAAGTTTTATTTTGGACTGGAAGGATATTGTTTTTAAAGCACACGACAAAGGGGGTGTTCGTCAATATTTTGATATACAGTCGCCCCTCCTCAATCGCTTTGATATTCATGTCACAACCCTAAACCCAGGCTTTAAAAGCCATGACCCGCATACCCACAAGAACGAAGAAATCATTTTAATGCTAGACGGAAATGGCGAAATGCAAATTGGAGATAGCCATCAAAAATCAAATGCGGGTGATGCTGTGTTTTTAAACAGTATGGTCTTGCATAATATCACAAATGTAGGTACTGTTCCATGTTTGTATTTTGCTATTCAGTGGAATTGAAAATAAATTATCAAAATTCTTATTCTTGGTATTGATCATTTTCATTTAGAATTCATTATAAATCAACTCAAAAGATTTTAGTATCCTTTTAATTTCAGCATCCCATTACTGAATTACCTTAACTGATTGTTTAAACCAATCAGATGTTAGTCAAAACTTATGGAAGTACTGTTTACGGAGTAGATGCTATTACCATCACCGTTGAAGTGAATGTTAGCATGGGGCAGGGTTATGCCATTGTTGGATTGCCTGACAATGCAGTGAGAGAAAGTTTACAACGTACAGAGAGTGCTATCAAGAGCAACGACTACTATATGCCGCGTACAAAAGTGGTGGTGAATCTTGCGCCTGCAAATATTAAAAAAACGGGATCGGCTTTTGACCTTCCAATTGCTATTGCTGTGTTGGGTGCCAGTGAACAAATTGCATCCCCAGAAAGACTAAAAGAATTTATCATCATGGGCGAGCTTGGTCTTGATGGAAGCATCCAACCCATTAAAGGTGCGCTGCCTATTGCTATTCAGGCTAGAAAGGAAAACTTTTATGGATTGATCGTACCAAAGGCAAATGAACGAGAAGCAGGCATGGTGACAAACCTGAAAGTATATGGTGTTTCACATATCAATGAGGTAGTAGCATTTTTTGCTGATGAATCAACGATTGAACCAGTAGTGGTCAATACCCGTGAAGAATTTTTTAGCAACCAATATGAATTTGATCTTGATTTTAATGATGTAAAAGGTCAGGAAAATATTAAACGTGCGCTGGAAATTGCAGCCGCAGGTGCACATAATGCCATTTTGATTGGTCCGCCCGGTGCAGGTAAAACCATGTTAGCAAAAAGGCTACCTACCATTCTCCCACCCTTAAGTTTACAAGAAGCACTTGATACCACCAAAATACTTAGCGTTGCTGGAAGATTGCCCGCTAATAGTGCACTGGTGAATAAAAGGCCTTTCCGATCACCTCACCATACCGTTTCGCATATGGCATTGGTAGGAGGTGGAAGTATCCCACAGCCTGGAGAAATCTCATTGGCTCATAATGGTGTTTTGTTTCTTGATGAATTACCTGAATTTAATCGCTCTGTATTAGAAGTTTTGAGGCAACCAATGGAAGAAAGAAAAGTAACTATTTCAAGGGCCAAAATGGCGCTCGAATTTCCCGCAAATTTTATGCTTATTGCATCAATGAATCCTTGCGGATGTGGCTATTATAATCACCCAGAAAAGGAATGCACTTGTGTTGCGGGGGCTGTTCAGCATTATTTAAATAAAGTTTCAGGTCCATTACTTGATAGAATTGACCTTCATGTGGAAGTGACACCTGTTGCATTTAATGAGTTGAGTAACACAAACCAAATGGGAGAATGTTCTGCAACCATTAGAGAGAGAGTGATTAAGGCAAGAGAAATTCAACAGCAAAGATTTAAAAATAATATCGGGGTTTATGCAAACGCACAAATGAGTAGTAGACAGCTTCGTGAAATTTGTCAGTTAAATCAAGTTGGTGAGGCCTTGTTAAAAAAAGCCATGGAGCGCCTAAACCTCAGTGCCAGAGCCTATGACAGAATTTTAAAAGTAAGCAGAACCATTGCAGATCTAGCAGGTTCAAATGAAATAAAACCTGAATTTTTAGCAGAAGCCATACAGTATCGAAGCCTAGATAGAGAAGGTTGGGCTAGGAAATAAAATTCCCATCAAATTTAAGTTTCATTTGACAAAAAAAGAATTCGCCAACTTGAGGTCGCA
>JANOYH010000122.1:0-1994 GCA_031428775.1 Bacteroidota bacterium | reverse complement strand
GCAAGATATTGATCAGAATTTGGTCTAAATAGGTATAGGGTTTTTGCAAAGCATTATATAATTCGTCAAAGCTATTGGCCGACCTGCCTAGGCTTTCTGCGTACCTGCTAAATCCAAAATGTTCATCAACCGTTTCTTTGATCAAGTCGCTCAAATCCTCTAAATACATAGTAGCTAGGTATTTAGCTTGATCTTGAATTCCCATAGAACCAAAAGCCCATTTCAAATCCTCAATTTGTGCAAACCGATTGGCTTCGGGCAAAAAACTTCTTTTGCAAATTAGGTGAGCCAGTGTATTTCTTTTTCCTTGTAAGAAAAGAATGGTATCGTCAATGGTTCTGGTATAGTCGTCTTTCAAATCAAGGATTCTTGCAGCATTATTGCTAAGCGCAGGATTTCTTTTTTCAATTTCCTGAAAGAGTTTTTGAAGGCCTGATTTGCAAAAAATGGCCAGTGTTACTTCAATACCCAAATCGGCCTGAACAGTAGGAATCTTTTTTGTATTGAAGAATCCTTTTAAATAAGCCGTAGCAGGATAGGGTGTATTGAGTTGTGTAAATGGTGGTGTTATAAGAAATATAGGACGATCCAATGCAAATGGTTTATTCAACAAATGTAGTCTTTAGCTGATAAAAACTTTAATACAACAGAACTTCAAGCTCATTTTGATTTTTTGCATAGAATTGCTTAGTTCAACCAAAACCTTTATTTTATCTTCGAGAATCAACTACCAAATAAGGAGAAGCTGCCATAACAACTTCCACTGATTGTGTATATTTAGTTGAACCTATTATTGCTGTTATCTCATATTCTCCTGCATCAACAAATTTTTCATAATGGACAAAATATGGTTCATCACTATTTGTTTTTTTCACCACTAAATCCCATCGATATTGATTAATACCAGCATCGCCAATTATTTTAAGATTCCAAATTTCTTGACCGCTTTTGTTTTTTATGGAAAGCGCTATAGGCTTTGCTTCCTTTAGCCAAAATGAAAAAATTGCTTTTTCAACTGTCCTAGTATCAACTGCTCCACCATTTGAATTAAACCAAGGTCTTTTAATTGAACCAATTGTAAAAAAGGTATTTCTATAATTCACAAAAGGTTGCTGTAACATTTGCTGAATTGGGATAAGGCTTGTTTTATAGATTCCCCTTCCGTGTGTAGCTACAACCAATTCCATGTTTGATCGATTAATTTCTAAATCTGCAACAGCCGTTTGTGGCAATCCTTTACCTAAATAAGACCAACCCACTCCTTTATTCATTGTGATATAAACACCTCGGAATCCCCCTACATATAATATGTTTTCATTTGTAGGGTCTTCTAAAATCACATTCACTGGCTCATCGGGCAAGCCATTCTCAATACGCTTCCAATTTTCACCATAGTTTTCAGAGACATACACATAACTATGTAAGTCGTCATAATTTATCCCCGTCATACACATATACACTCTGGAAATTTTAAAACGGGAAGGACAAATACTTCTTATATAGTTATTGGCAATACCCGTAGAATACTCTGTCCAATTGACCCCGTCATTTTTTGAAACCCAGAAAGCACCTTTGTCGGTTCCTACATACAATAATCCTTTATTTATAGGAGATTCAACTAATGCCCCGGCTGCAAAAGACTGCTTTTCCTTGATGGAAGAATGCGCAATATTGGGACTTATTAATTTCCAATTATCGCCTCGATCAATTGTTTTAAAAATAAAATTACCACCATGGTACAACGTTTTATTTTCAAAAGCTGATATAAAATAAGGGGTAATAAAATTAAAATTCAGCGTGTCTTTCATTGACTTAGGCAACTTTGGAATGATAGAGGTAATTCTGTCTTTCCCTTTATCAAATCTAACCGCAGAACCGTGTTGCTGACTATAATACACAATATGATGATCCTTGGGATCCACTTGAGTCACACATCCGTCTCCCCCATCCCATGGATCAATCCACAAATATTTCCATGGGTCATTGAATTTTGT
>JANOYH010000121.1:0-13823 GCA_031428775.1 Bacteroidota bacterium | reverse complement strand
AAAACCAACAACACGCTTGTAGAAGCAATAACGGCACTCACAGAAATAATAAAGCCAATTTTTTGCATATGAATTTTATCAAACACAAAAGCCAAGGGATCAGCCACCCCTTCAAACTCTTTGTAATTAACCATACCGGTTATGACCAAAGTGGTTACAATATAGATTACCGTGCAAATTAATAGAGAATACATCATGCCACGGGGTAAGTCGCGCTTTGGATTTGCACATTCCTCCGCCGTTGTAGAAATGGCGTCAAAACCAATATAGGCAAAGAATACAGCCGATACTCCTTTCAAAACACCTGACATGCCATTGGGCAAGAAGGGACTCCAATTAGCCGTTGTTCCTTCCGAAAAAATATACCAGAAACCAATGATGGCAATAAATACCAAGACCACTATTTTCAAGCCAACCATAAAGTTGGCACTCTTTTTACTTTCGCTGATGCCGATATAGGCAAGGATGGTAATGAGTCCTACGATAATAAAAGCCGGCAGGTTTACGATAAATTTAAAGCCAAAAATAGTAGGCGCTTGTGAATATACCAAATCACTAACTGATTTACCATTAGCCAAAGCTTGTTCATAGGCCATGGAAGCAGATTGATGACCAATGGTTAACCAAACAGGCAATTCAATATGAATGGCTTTAAGGAGGTTATTAAAATAGGCACTCCAAGAAATGGCCACTACCACATTACCAATGGCATATTCCAGTATTAGTGCCCAACCAATAATCCATGCAATGACTTCACCGAAGCTAACATAAGAATAAGTATAGGCACTACCAGAAACAGGAACCCTTGCAGCAAATTCTGCATAACAGAGTGCTGTAAATCCGCAAGTGATGGCTGTGATGATAAAGAGAAAAATAACACCGGGTCCGCCGTTAAATGCAGCAGTTCCAATAGTAGAAAAAATACCCGCACCAATTACAGCCGCTACACCCATCATGGTCAGGTCTTTAACGCCTAACACTCTTTTCATATTATGCGCATGGCCTTCGAGTAAACCCGCATCATAATCTTTTTGTATGGTGGTCAATGACTTTTTTCTGAACAATGATTTTAACATGCAGGTAGGTTTTTCGTTGCCTCAAATTAATGGATAAAAATGAATTGACCATGATGGATTTCATTCCATCCTCAATAATCGCGCTGTATGAGAAAATCTGCCAATTCAATGAGTGGCTTTTTTCTGTTAGACAAAACAGCAATATCTTCTAGATGCTGCAAGGCTGTTTGCAAATATTTTTCTTTTAAGGCATTTGCCCAAGCATCTACATTACAAGCTTTAAAGATGGCCAATACTTCGGCCACTTTATTAGGAGGATTCTCTAACATCAATTGTTCTAATTGCTTTTTTTGAGTAGGTGTGGCAACTTCCAAAGCGTGCAATAAGAGGAAAGTTTTTTTATTTTGACGGATATCACCACCAACGTCTTTACCGAATTTTTCTGGATCACCAAATGCGTCTAGATAGTCGTCTTGGATTTGAAAAGCGATGCCTAGATTTTTTCCGAAAGCATACAAATGTTTTCTGTTTCCGCCACTGGCACCACCTAGAATGGCACCCAATTCTAAACTGGCCGCCAATAAAACTGACGTCTTAAGGCTAATCATTTCAAGGTATTCATCTAGAGAAACATGGGTTTGTTTCTCGAAGTCCATATCCAACTGTTGGCCTTCGCAAACTTCTTTAGCGGTTTGATTAAAGAGTTGTAAGATTTGGTGCAGGTTATGATGGGTTATTTTATTTAAGTATTCATAGGCTTGAATCATCATTACATCGCCCGTAAGCAATGCGGTGCTATCGCCAAATTTTTTGTGCACCGTTTCCATGCCTCGTCTGAGTGGTGCTGCGTCCATGATATCGTCGTGTATGAGCGTGAAATTATGGAAGAGTTCAATTGCCGTTGCTACATGGTAAGCGTCTGCATGTATGCCGTCAAATAATTCATTGCCCATTAAACACATCACTGGTCTAACCCTTTTTCCACCAAGGGCTAAAAAGTATTCACCTGGGTCGTATAAACTAGCAGGCTTAAGGGGAAAATGGCGTTTTTCAAAATGGGTAGCAAATACTTGAACGAGTTCTTTGAATGAATGCATGGTACAAACCTAAATAATAAATTAAAACAGCTTGTTGAAACAGTTAACTTTATTTCATAAACATAAAACCGAATATTTTGGCACGATTTTTTAGGCAGTTTACAAAAATTAACTATGAATAAATCCTTCTTATTTTTAATGGTTGCGTTCATTGGCTTTTCAGCAATTGCGCAAAAGGGCGATGATTTTGGGTATAAAAATGCCCTCGGACTAAAAATATATCCCGGCGCCATTAGTTTAAAACATTTTCTATCTGAGAAGGCCGCAATAGAGGGACTGGCTTTTTTTACCCCAGATGGGATTCGTGTAACAGGCTTGTATGAAATGTACAATAAGATACCAAGAGAAGAAGGACTAAGATGGTATATAGGGGGCGGTGCCCATTTTGGTATTGGCAACCCTATTTCGTGATCATTGGTAATACCAGATTTGTAGGTGGGTCAGGTGGTTTGGGTATTCGATATACTTTTTAATATTTACTTATTCACTTAACAAACTAATAGACACTTACTTGTTTTAAAAGACATTCTTTTCTACTTGGTTTAAAATAATGGAATATGGTTCGTCAGCAACTTTTAAGGTTGTATTCCACTTTAACTTCCAAGGCGGCATGAAAAGAAAGTTAATGAATCCTATATAGTAAAACAAATGTAAAAAGCCCCAATATTCATAGATACCGGGGCTTTTTAAATACTCTTTTTAAAGTTACCTGGCTAATCATTAAATAATTTACCAGCCTGCATTTTGCGTTAATTTAGGGTTTGTGGTAATATGCACTTGTGGTATAGGATAATAATAATTTTTCTCTTCCCATAATCTTGGCACTGTATTTAACCAAGTAACTTCTCCAAAATTATCATTTGATAATCTTTGTGCATTCGCAATCCCACTAATTGTGGCCGAAACATTTATGTAAGTAACACCTGCAGGTCTTACTGACGGAAGTGTTTTATAAAAGGCTACATCCAAAATGCCATCTCCATTTAAATCGAGCGGAATATCCAATGCAGGAACATACATACCATTCCATTCCATTTGCATAAGTGATCCTCTTTTCCATCGTATGATATCATAAAAGCGGAGTCCTTCTTGACATAATTCAATCCCTCTTTCTCTTCTAACTTCAAGAATTACGGGATCAGAAATGGCCGGAAAATATTTAGATTGTAAATAAGTATCCACAATCAATGGTTTAGTAGCCAAACCGCCAGTAATCCCTCCTCTTTTTCTAAGCGCTCCAATTGTAAGGGCCCACTCAGCATCCGTTAATGTACCTAATTCAGCTTTGGCTTCTGCAAAGTTTAATAATACCTCGGCATATCTAAAAATAGGAACAGCATTGTTATTTAAATCTCGCGTATCATATATCGCATCATCCAAAATAAATTTGATTGGCATATAACCCGTGTAGGTATATGAAAAAACAGGCGGGGCCGGAACCAAAGTCGTTCCATTCAATCGCTTGTAATCACCTAGACGGATGGTTTGTTCTAAACGTCTGTCTCTCCCTTTCATTTCGTCTTTAAATTCTAGAGACTGATAGCCCACTTTATTCGTGAAAGGTGTTCCATCAATATTAAGATAAGTATTAATGAATGTGCGAATAAAATTAAACCTAACTCCTGTTGTTGCGCTGGTACCATACCAATTGGCAGCATGCAAAACACTTAATGTTGCATCAGACACTACGGATAGTAACACTTCCTCTGGAACCGGTGTTGGATTGGTAAATACTCTTCTATATGATTGGGCGACACCCGCACCATCAAATACTTTAAAACCTCCTTTATCCATCACTTCTTTGGCAGCATTTGCCGCTTGGGTTAGCCAAGCGTCTGCCGAACTAGTCAGGTTAAGATTGGTATGGTATTTTCGAAAAGTTCCTTCAAACAAACATACTCTTGCTTTAAATGCAAGCGCTACATATTTTGTAATAAGTGTTCTTGAAGCATTGCTTGTGGCTGTTATATTTTGTACTGCATAATCCAGATCTGCCAAAACAGAATCCATTACCAACACTCTTGAATCACGCGCTTTGTAAAGTTCCGGTGCATCCACTGAAAGGGCATTTCCAATCCAGGGCACATTACCATACCTTTTTACTTTTTCAAAATAAAAGAAAGCTCTGAAAAACCTAGCAATACCACTATAATTTTTTCTAACTGCAACAGGTACCGCGGGATCATTATTATTTTCAAGAAAGTAGTTTACATTTCTTAATGAACTCCAACCCCATTCAAAATCAGGCCCCAAAGCAACCACATTATATGCAGAAGCAGAAGTATTATCCGATACATTCGCACTATATGATCCCGATCTAATAAATTGGGGAGCATCTCTTCTAGCAGCATAGTCCGACATATTATCTGCGGTGTGTATATTATTTGCCGAAGGCAAAATATTATACATTGAATTAACATATAATTCTAATCCCTTATCACTTCCAAATACAGCCGATCGAGAAGTAGTTGATTGAGGTGTTTGTTCTAGTTTCTTACAACTAACTATAAAAACTGTGGCTATTAATAAATATAAATATTGTTTTTTCATACAGGGAGTTTGAGGGTTGTATTAAAAAGTAATAGATAAACCAAAAGTGACACTTTTCATCATTGGATAGTTGTATCCATCGCCCGCATTCCCACCCGGACTAAATAACTGATCTGATGGTCCGATACTTTCTACATCTATGTCTTTGGTTAATTTATACAGAGGCGACCATGTTAAGAGGTTTTCACCGGAGATATAGACTCTTGCATTGGCTGCTTTAATTTTCGATGCCCATTTGCTAGGCAAATTATAGCCTAATTGAATATTCTTTAAACGTAAATAAGCAACATTTTGAATATACTTTGTTTGCGTTTCTCGCAATATTCCACCAGTTCTATTGGCCAATCTTGATACATATCTTGGCATGTAACCGTCCGGTGTAGAGGGTGTCCATCGATTATTAAGTTGCCAAGTTGGAATTTTATTATACGGTCGATTGTATTGGCCCCAGAATATACCTGCTTCTGTACTAGGAAACCAGTCTTGTTGACCTACTCCTTGAAAAAAAGCTGAGAAGAAAAAGTTCTTCCATTCAGCACCAAGATTTATTCCATACAGGTATCTGGCAGCACTATTGCCAATAATAGATCTATCACCAGGATTGGCTACGGTTCCTAATCCAGGATTTACAAATCCATCTCCATTTCTGTCGGCAAGTTTAATATCACCGGGAAAAGTATTGCCCGAAGACGTTGATAAAAATAATTTTTGATTAGGGCTCTTTAAAATATCATCATCAGAAGTAAAAAATCCAACAGTGGTATACCCCCACATTTCCCCAACTTTCATGCCTTCATAATAATCAGATAATAACTGTTGTGGATTATTATATTTTGTAATGACTGCAGTATTGTCTGCAAGTGTTAATCGAACATCATAGGTAAAAGGACTAGAACCTAGTTTAAATTGGTCTTTCCATGAAAGAGTAAGCTCCCATCCTTTTGTTTCTAAATCAGCATAATTTCCTCTTGGTGAAGAAGCCCCAAAAACGGCCGGTAATGTAACACCCACTGTAAACATGTCTGTTGTTTTTCTAATATAGGCATCCCCGGTAAATCTTAAACGGCTTGATAACATGCTGAAATCAATACCCAGATTTGAAGTGGTTGAAGTCTCCCAGGTTAGCCCATTGGGTAACACACTTGGGCTTGAAGTTTGTTGCGGCCTGATACCATTTAGTATTCTTCCCGATTGTGAAATGGAGAACTGTTCTTGGTAAACATAAGATCCAATATTTCCATTCCCCAAAGAACCATAAGAAGCCCTAATCTTTAGATCGGACATTACGCTGGGCGATACTTTCCAGAAACTTTCTTTAGATACTCTCCAACCGGCAGAAACTGATGGGAAGAAGCCATAGCGTTGATTTTGAGGAAACTTAGAAGAACCATCATACCTACCGTTCACTTCTAGTAAATATTTGTCTTTAAACATATAGTTTATTCTTGAAAACCCTCCGGCAATGGCCCATTGTTCATAACCTCCGGAAGCTAAAATGGATTGTCCTAATGCCAAATTTAGATCTGTAGCATTTTCATATATCAATCCATTCCTTTGAACCAATAAATTTTTGTTGGTGGATTGCTCATAGTTAAAACCAACTAAAAACTTTACATAATGTTTTTGTTTGAAAGTATTTTCATATTCGGAATACACATTGGTGGCTATATATTGTGTTCTTTGTCTGATTTCACGCAAATCATTTGTTGTGCTTCCCACATAATTAATCACACCGGGAACATCACTGTAAGGAACCGGTACTTGCTTTCTGGTTTCATTATTATCAGAATTTTGAAATGTAAAATCACCTTTCAGTCTAAATTTATTATTAAAAAATTGTGATGTGAAGCTTGTTTTATTTCTTATGATGGTTTTATCAAAATCATATCCATTTTTACCATACCAAAGATCTCCAACCGTATAAGCTGATGAGGCAGTTAATGTACCATCCGGATTAAACATCGGAGCTAAGGGATGACCTTCATCGGCAATATTTCTAAATATTCCAGTTCCTTCACCTACATTTAATGGGTTATGATATTTGTTATTGGAATAATCAGTATTATTCTCAATTTTTAACCAAGGGTATACTTGAATGGTTCCTTTGGCTCTAAAATTCAGCATTTGATAATCATCTGTATTAAATCTAAATAATCCATCTTGGCCAAAATAACGACCGGTTATCATAAATGTAGTTTTATCACTTCCACCGGAAAGTGTCAAATTGTGTTCTTTTGAACTTGTTGATGGCTTGTACAGCATGTCATACCAATCTGTACTTGCATAATAAACATATGCTCCGGTAACTGGGTCAATTTCTGTTTCCGGTAATCCACCCACTTTGGTTCTTCTTTCTAATTCTGTGAGATAGGCTTGTGAAAATCTTAGTGTTTTATTTACAGCTTGTGGAAATGACCCGTCCCAATTAATGGACGACTCTGCAAACATTTTAGCAAATGTGAGTGCATCATTTGCAAAATCCGGCACATTGGTTGGATCTTTTATTGCATAATTGTATGAATACGATACACTTGTTTTTCCTTTTGATGGACTCTTTGTAGTAATTAGAACCACCCCAAATGCACCCCTTGCACCATAAATTGACGCAGAAGCGGCATCTTTTAATATTGACACACTTTCAACATCATTCGGATTGATAAGACTTGGGTCACCCTCAACCCCATCCACCAAAACTAGAGCTGACCCACCCTGTCCTATTGAAGTGGCACCTCGGATATTAAACTTTGGTGAAGAATTGGGTTTACCATCTAATAACTTAATATTCAGATTGGGTAATACACCTTGCAAACCCTGGCTCAAATTAGTTAATGAACGATTTTCTAAAACATCAGAACTTACTTGATCAACGGCACCGGTTAAGTTTGCTTTTTTCTGGGTTCCATAACCTACTACAACTACATCATTTAATAGCTTGGCTTCTTCAACTAAACTGATTCCAATAGTAGATTTTCCTTTAAGTGCAATTTCTTGCGATACATAGCCTATATAACTAACAACTAGTATTGCATTTTCATTAGTTACATTTAATGAAAAGCTTCCATCAGCAGCAGTGGAAGCACCATTGGTAGTATTCTTTTCTAAAATGGCCACTTTTGCCATCGGCTGATTGTCTGCATTGACCACTTTCCCATTTACTTTAAAAACAAAAATGGGATTATGGTTAAAAAAGTAATCGGAATTATCACCCTCTTTGAAGATTCCCTTTGTAGGAATATTAAGCGCTATTTTGTTTGTTTTCCCATTAAGAAAAACATTTCCGGCCATCGCATTCACCGAAAAAATACAAAAAAGTAGTACGGTTAGTTTCATAATTTGGAAATTTTAGATAAGAAAGTTTTTTAAGTTGCCGTTTAATATAAACAGAAAAGCAAAAATCATCCAGTTATTACAGGCTTGCAGTTTTACAGTTGGCAAGTTTTGGTAAAAAAATAATCGCTAATGGTCTAAGGAAGTTAATGATTACTAAACAGAATATGTTAAAATCGAGACATTCTTTATTAACAAATTCCAATTTTGAAGCTTTTTATTTTTTATTGTGCACCATTCCGTATTTATCCAATTAATACGCATAACCATTTCATAGATGAAAAGTGGTAACCTGTTACCAAATTATTTACATCCGAGGCTTCGTAAGGGCTAAGAAAAAGTTTGTTGATTGCAATAAAACTTGCCGAATGGCAGATATTAAAAGAGAAGAAAGGTTTCACCCCCATTTTATTATTGGATGATGTTTTCGAATAAGCAGAAATTGTTGTTGCTTTTCAGTTGATTGAGCTGTCTATAAAAAAAGTTTTAGTTAGAAGTCAGCGACCACCCCACCCGCGTTCCTCGTTCCTCGGGCACCCCTCCTTTCACTCCCTAGCTCGTGAAATGAGGGGATATCTATATTTTTACTTTTAACTTTTTACTTTTTACTTTTTTAGTCCGCTTATTTAAATAAACTATCTACAAATTCTGTCTTGTCAAATAAAATTAAATCCTCAATTTTTTCACCAACCCCAATATATTTTACTGGAATCTTAAACTGGTTTGCAATGGCTAATACCACACCCCCTTTGGCTGTTCCATCTAATTTAGTAATGGTTAATGCAGTAACATCTGTAGCGGCTGTAAACTGACGCGCTTGTTCTACGGCGTTTTGTCCTGTTGAACCATCCAATACCAACATTACTTCATGCGGCCCATCAGGAATAAGTTTTTGAATGGTACGTTTGATCTTGCTCAGCTCTTCCATTAGGTGCAACTTGTTATGCAGTCTTCCGGCTGTATCAATGATTACTACATCAGACCCTTTGGCAAGGGCACTGGCAACAGTATCGTATGCAACGGCACTAGGGTCTGAACCCATGGCCTGTTTTACTATCGGCACACCAACTCTTTCACTCCAGATGGTTAATTGGTCAACAGCAGCGGCCCTGAAAGTATCTGCAGCTCCCAGCAAAACGTTCATCCCGGCAGCTTTATAATGGTGTGCTAATTTACCAATGGTAGTAGTCTTACCAACGCCATTCACACCTACTACCAAAATGATATATGGTTTCTTATCAGCAGGAGCAATAAAGCTTTTGTAGGCATGGTCGGGGGCATCAACAAGAACGGCTTTGATTTCGTTTTGTAGAATTTGGTTGAGTTCTGTTGTGTTGAGGTATTTGTTGGTTTTAACCTTTAGCTCAATCCTCTCGATGATTTGGATGGTGGTTTCGATACCCACATCAGCGCCAACAAGGGCGTCTTCCAAATCGTCTAATAGAGATTCATCAATAGTAGTTTTACCTGCTATTGCTTTGGTGATTTTAGCAAGGAAACCCTCTTTTGTTTTTTGTAATCCAAGGTCGAGGATTTCTTTGTCTTTTTTGCCAAACAGCTTTCCTAAAAAACTCATAATACTTTATTCAAAATGGATGAACGAAAATGGTTTTGCAAAGGATACCCTAACTAAATACAAAAAGCCTTCCCTTAAAAAAGGAAAAGCTTTTCAATGATGTTGAAGATAGCAAATTATTTCTGAGCTAAAAATTCTTTGACATTGTCTTTGTACACAATCGCTTCTTTGAAAGTGTAAGCACCAGTTTTAGGGCTTCTAATAGCCTTAATTACTTTAGTCCAGTTTTTTGCTTCAGCAGAAGCTTTAGCATCTTTAATTTTTGCGTTTTTGGAAGCTGATTTTGCCATGACTATTTAATTTCTTTATGAACAGTTACTTTTTTCAAGATTGGGTTGTACTTCTTCAGTTCAATACGCTCAGGCGTATTTTTCTTGTTCTTTTTAGTGATATAGCGACTTGTTCCCGCCATTCCACTTGTTTTGTGCTCTGTGCACTCCAGGATCACCTGTACCCTGTTACCTTTCTTTGCCATTGTATTAGGTAGTTTTCTTTGTTAATAGTTAGATCTTAGATCCTTTCAGTCTCAATTCCTTAATCACGGTAGATAGACCATTCTTGTTGATGGTTCTTAAAGCATCAGTAGAAACCTTAAGGGTAACCCAACGGTCTTCTTCTGCAAAAAAGAAACGCTTTGTTTGTAAATTGGGCAAAAACCTGCGTTTGGTCTTAATGTTTGAGTGAGAAACACTATTTCCTGTTTGTGGTTTTTTACCTGTAACCTGACATACTCTTGCCATGACTCTTATTTTTTCGGACGGCAAAGGTAGGGAAAAGACGGACATTTCCAATACCTATTTGCCTTTTTTTATTTAAATTTTACACAATACGGTAGCAATTTCTTTTGGAAACTGCAGATCTGCTTGTTTTTCCACATTTGGAGTGGCAAAATTAGGTCAATTTCAGCTAACAGTTGCAGTTATTTTACCTAAAATACAAACGGCCAACATTACTGTTGGCCGTTTGTTATTTTTCGATGGAGTGATTCTTAGTTCAGAATAGCCACTTTCTTCGGATTGTATTTGATACCAGCACCATCCAATGAAACGATATGGATACCATTCAAGCCACTTGCAATTGGCAATTGAACAATGTTCATTCCTTTCACAGCTTGTACTTGTTTCAGGGTAAGTACTTTACCATTCATATCAGTAACACGCAAGCTTAATTCAGCGTCTTTGGCACTAGCAAAGTTTACAGTGATCTTATTACCAGTAACTGGGTTAGGATACACAGCAACTTCTTTAGCGTCTAGGTTAGCCAAGTAAGTAAGGTCTTCTTTAGTGAAGGCAAGGTTACTTAAAGTGCTATTGATGGCACTATTTCTACCGCTACCAACTTCTATTGTAAAGATTACAGTAGTCACGTCTTTCGCGTCAAGTTTAGCGCTTGTTGCAAGTGAAGTGAATTTATCAAGAGGAATAAAGTAGTCTTGTTGACCCATCTCTAAATGAACGTCAGCAGCATATTGGTTTTTGTAATCAACGATACCATTTTTAACAAGGGTAACGTGTAAGTTATAACCACCAGATGCAGAGAATTTAAGGCCTTTATAAGCATTCAAATCCATTTCTGC
This sequence comes from Bacteroidota bacterium, assembly GCA_031428775.1. Taxonomy (GTDB): domain Bacteria; phylum Bacteroidota; class Bacteroidia; order Chitinophagales; family Chitinophagaceae; genus Sediminibacterium. The sequence goes on along the minus strand of JANOYH010000121.1, from coordinate 2,681 downwards.
GCCACCGCCTCTCAGCAATTTAACCACAGATACGAAATCAGCGCTATTGGCTTTCAATTCAACATTACGGAACAATGGATACTCTTCAGCGCTGTAAGCACGCTTGCTATCGTTGGTTACTTTAAAGTTGCTCAACACGGTGGTTGCTTTGTTGTAATCAACAGTCCAGGTACCATCAGACATATACACTACGTCTTTCACTTCACCGTTCAAGTACATGGTCAATGTGCTCTCGTATTTGTCTTCCATTGGAATTACTACGTTAGACTTACCATTTGCATTGATGGTGAAAGGAATATTTCTAAGTACTGTGCTAGCAGAGGTTTCAGAAGCTTTGTCAGCCAAAGTAAAGTAACCAGAAGTATTAGCAGTACCATTCTTAATAACCAAGTTCACGTTCAACCCTTCGCGCTTGCCTGACTCAACATATGATACAGGAAGAGGAGAAGTTTTGATCACACTAACTGGAGCAATTGCTTTCATCTTAGTCAACACATCACCGATCATATCAGTAACCAATGAAGTAGCACCAGCCCACAACTGGAAGTTGTACATGGTTTCATCGTTGGTATAATCTTGCGTCAGATAGATGGATTGAAGAGAGAAATCACTTCTACCAGCTTTAGTACCTACAGAGAAGCTAGTTGCGTATTCTGTATTACCATTTTCATTTTTGATAGTGTATTTGATAAAGTCCATTCCTTGAACTTTTACGGTTTCAACACCTAACAAAGTAGCACCTTTTAAGCGGTCGCAGATTGGTTTAGTGTGATCGTATAGTTCACCTAATGTTTTAGTAGCAAAGGCAACAGCTTTCACTTCTTTGTTAGCAGTGAAATCGAAAGCCAATACTTCTTTAGCATTAGTGATTGCAGTCAAGTCTTTAGGAGAACTATTATAGATAGTATATCCTTTAGAGCTGATATTCGGCATAATAGAAGAAAGCGTAACAGTAGCAGGATCAGAACCCATTACACGGTTTTGAGTGCTGCGTGTTTCAACTATTGCCAATTTGCTATAGTCCACTGGACCGTTCTCGTTATTAATTGCTTTATTGAAGATGCGTTTTGCAACTGCATCACCAAGGCTCTTACTTTCAAGACCTCCTCCGCCGCCGCCCCAAACCCAGATGGCTTCGCGAGATACTTTCAAACGATAGTTCAATTCTGTAATACCGTCTTCAGCAGTACAAGTAAAGTCGATCATGTTATCACCCATTTGAAGGTCGTAACCAGCAACTTGATAACCAAGACCAGGAACATACACATTATCTACAGGAACAGGAGCAATCCATGGTTCTGGGCTAAAGCCTGTATTATTAATACGAGATTTAAGTGTTGCGAATATATTTTCTCTTGTACCTCTTACATTTATTTTATTCACCGCATTCAACACATAGATGTCATAATCAATGTCATCTCTATGGAAGATGGTAGGACCAGGATTGAAAGGACCACGATCGCAATCAAAAGCACTTAAGTGTGCGTTGGTACTAACTACTACAGTTAAGGTACCATTTGCATAAGTGAACGCATAGTTACTTGCTGTATGCGTACCACCAGTTGCTGCAGTTGGAACAATTGCACCAGCATAAGGGCCAAGTGCATCTCCAGAAAGATGACCTGCTGTATAAGTAATAGAAACAGAACCGATTGTTTCTCCATTTGCCATACCACTTGTAGTGAAGGCAGTAGATCCAACTGTTGGACCAGCTGGCAATGCATCACCGTGATCTTTGTTTCTATTGTTAGCTGTAATAGTTACAGGCTTAGGAACAACTGTAATGGTTGCAGGAGTATAAGTAATTGTATAGTTAGAGGCTAAATAACCACCACCACCAACAAATGCACTTGGAGTTGCAGCTCCAACAACACCAACAATGGCAGTTGAGATAGCAACAAGTGGGTTGTAAGTTAATGTTACACTTGTAGCAGTATTTCCAGCAACCAAACCAGTTGCAGTTGCAAGAGCAGGCATTGCTTTTCCAGCCCCATCGGATAAGGTTACACCATATTCTTTAGGTAAAGCAACAGCAGCAATAGTTAAAGGCGCAGGAGTAACTGTTAAACTAGAAGATACATATGTAATAGTATAGTTACTAGCAGTAAATGTACCACCGGTTGCAGCACTTGGAGTTACAGAAAGTAAGTTAACTGCAACTGGAGCACCAGGCAAAGCACCTGTGCCATGTGAAAGTGATACAGTACCTATAGTTTCTAAATTCAACAAGCCTATTGATGTAAATGCACTAGAACCTGCAGTAGGTCCAGCTGGTAAAGTAACACCAAACACTTTATTAACTGCATTAGCAGTAATAGATAAAGCTGCAGGTGTAACGGTTAAATTTGCACCAGGATAAGTAATCGTATAGTTACTAGCAGTAAATGTACCACCTATTGCAGCACTTGCTGTAACAGAAAGAGCATTGACAGCAACTGGATCAGCCGCTAATCTACCAGTACCATGAGATATTGACACAGTACCTAATGTTTCTCCATTTTGCAAACCAATTGATGTATATGCACTTGATCCTGCAGTAGGGCCAGCTGCTAATAATACACCATATACTTTACTTACTGCATTTGCAGTAATAGATAATGGTGCTGCAGTAACTGTCAAGTTTGAACCAGGATAAGTTATTGTATAGTTTCCAGCAGTAAATGTACCACCTGTTGCAGCAC
>JANOYH010000120.1:0-6109 GCA_031428775.1 Bacteroidota bacterium | reverse complement strand
GTACTGCGCGCATTGTTTTCGTCGTATCCCAGTAATGTATAGTATTGTTTATTGTTGTAGGACTTTTGAACTATATGATAATAAACCGCACCAATCCAGTTAGCTGCAGTTCGTACAGAATCGCAGGGGTTGTCGCTGTATTCAGAATGGTCAAATAAAGGGAATAATTTTAAGGAGCCATCTGTTGTTCGCATTTGAATTGCGCCTCTTTGTCGATACGCAGAAAAGTCTTTCATCACCTGCCAAGTAAAGATTCTAAAACTACTATCCGGAGCATAGAGTTTTGAAATACTGGTTAAAGAATCAAAGCCATAACTATAGGAATAGGGAATGCGCAATGCTTGGACTAAGCCGCGTGTAAACAGGCTATCGGCTCTGAAGCGATCTACCATTTCTATGGCGTTTAACATGCCTAGCGCATAGTCTTTGATACCATCTTCAATTGCTTGATAAGGTGCTTCTTTTTGTTCTTTAGCAGCTGGCTTCTTCTCCTTATTCTGTGCAGATACCGTAAGGATGAGTAATACAAATGAACCTAAAAGAAATGACTTCATGGGGCTAAGATAAAACAAAGCCCTTTCATCTTTGTTATTTTAGGATTTTCTTAAATGGGCTACTGCTTGGGCAAATTCCAAAAGATTATTGAAGCGTAAGTCGATTTGTGGATTGGGGAATTCAACTTCAGGATGCGTAGTTGCTAAGAACACAGTATAGATACCAGCATTTCTTCCAAAAGCCATATCGCTTATACGATTGCCTACCATGATACTTTCTGCAAAATTAGTATCGGGATAAATCTCTTTAGCCTGAAAAGCCATGCCCGGATTGGGTTTGCGGTTTGGCGAATCACTATCTAGATCGGCACAGAAAAATAGGTGGTCAATGTCACCGTCTTTTGCACGGATGGCTTGGAGCATATTGTGATGGATATTTTCCAAATCGGCCAATTGCATCAAACCTTTGCCAACGCCTTTTTGGTTGGTGACTAGAAAGATTTTTTTGAATAAAGGTCGTAAGATGGCCAGGGCTTCTATCGTACCATCATAGAATTTGAATTCATTCCAGTTGAGGATATAATCGTTGTCCTTTTCGTGATTGATGACGCCATCACGGTCTAGAAAAAGGGTCCAGTTATTATTTGTATTAGAGAGATTGAGCATAGTTTTGTTTATCTCCTTCGTGGAGGGAATGGGGTGGGTATGTTGATAATGTTATGCAAAAACCGCGGCTTCTACTAATTCGCAAATTATATGTCCTACTAGGATATGCGATTCTTGAATTCTGGGGGTTACTACTGAGGGTATATTAATTAAATAATCGCTGAGGGATTTCATATCGCCTCCGTTCATGCCAGTAAAACCTACTGTGATGATTTCTTTTTCTCTCGCTACTTCAAATGCTTTGACAATATTTCTTGAATTACCTGATGTGCTTAGGCCAATTAATACATCGCCTTTTTCCATGATGCCATCAACAAGTCTAGAATAGATTTCTTCAAAACTATAGTCGTTGGCTACGGCAGTTAAATAAGAAGTATTGCAGTGTAATGCTTCGGAAGGTAATGCTCTACGGTTTTTGTAAAAGCGACCAGAGAATTCAGCCGCTAAATGTTGTGCATCAGCCGCACTGCCACCATTTCCACAGAAATGTACCCTTTGTCCGTTTTTGAATGCAGGAACAATTACGTTGACAATATTGTTGATCACTGAAATCAAGTGTTCATCTGCCAATAAAGCTTGTTTCACTTGTATAGATTCGTCAATGATTTTCTTGATGGTTGGTTTCATCACTTTTATTTTATTGAGCCAGTGTTTCAATGGTATGAACCAAATGTTGCCAGCTATAGTTTAATTTCTCTTTGCGAAGTTGCGGCAAAAAATAGTCTTCTCCTAATGCATACAATTTTTCAATGCCAGCTGCTATGGCGGGTGCACTAGGCTCCACCACTACACCCACTTTGCCATCAGGTACCCTATCTGCCAATCCGCCTACATTGGTAACCAACATTGGTTTTTCAAAATGATAGGCTAGGGGCGTTACGCCACTCTGTGTAGCGTTGCGATACGGTTGTATTACAAAGTCTGCTGCGCTTAAATAGTAACAAACTGTTGCATCAGGAATAAATTCGGTTTTTAAAAGGAGTAAATCGCTGATGTCTAACGCTTTGATTTGTTCAAGATATCCTTCTGGATTATCGTAAAATTCTCCTGCAATTAATAATTGAGGCAGCGTTATTGTTGGATCTAGCAAATGTTTTTGTTTCAATAAAGCCATAGCTTCTAATAAAAGGTCAAGACCCTTGTATTTTCTGATAAAACCAAAAAAAAGTATAATAGGTTTGTTTGCTGAAAGTCCCAAATACTTTCTGGCAATTGCTTTTGGCATAGGGTAGCCAAAATTATCATAAATCGGATGAACTGTTTGAATGGCTTTAGTTTGCGTAAACAATTTTAAATCGGCCAAAACTTTTGCGCTCATGGTCACGAAACCATCCATGGGTTTTACAAAATATTGGGTGAAGGGTTTATCGCCGATTCTTTTTTCGTGTGGAATGATATTATCGGCTATGCAAATAAGTTTAGAATGTTTGTTCCTTTTAATGATTCTTAAAATGGTACCTAAGCAAGGGCCCATTAATGGAATCCAATATCGTACAACAACCAAATCTGGTTGTGTCTTTTTAATATGATTGCCCACCTTTAACCAATTCAAAGGGTTCATACTGTTAATGCAGACATGAATGTTTAAATCTAGGGGAGCATCTTGATCGCTATACTGTGTTTTTCCTGGAAATAAAAAACCGGGGTATTGCAGGCTGAACGTATAGATGGTAACTTGATAACCTTGGTGTTGAAATTCGCGTGCAAGTCGCTCGTTAAAACTGGCAATGCCACCGCCCCTGAAGGGCCATGTTGTTCCAATGATGGCCATTTTTTTTTGCATGGGTTAGTCCTTAATGCCCAATTTATTAGAAATCAAGTATACATTTCGTTCCGGTGCGTTGCGTGCAACCAATTCTGCAATAAATCCAGCCAGAAATAATTGCATACCAATAATCATGGTGGTAAGTGCAATAAAGAACGCGGGTTTATTGGTAAGTCCGAAGTCGGTATACAGCATTTTTTCTACTATTAGATAGGCACTGGAGCTTAGTCCGATGATGAAAAATATCGTACCCCATAGTCCAAATAATTGCATCGGGCGTTTGCCGAATTTCCCCAAAAACATAATGGTAGCTAGGTCAAGGAACCCGTTGACAAAGCGTTGCCATCCAAATTTGGTGACGCCATATTTTCTTGCACGGTGTTCTACTATTTTCTCGCCAATTTTTCTGAAGCCACTCCATTTAGCAAGTATAGGAATATAGCGATGCATTTCGCCATAGACTTCAATGCTTTTAATTACGTTGTGGTGGTAGGCTTTGAGTCCGCAGTTAAAATCATTCAATTGTATTCCAGAAGATCTTCTAGCAACAGCATTGAATAATTTAGAAGGAACATTTTTGGTAAGGGTATTATCGTAGCGTTTTTTCTTCCAGCCGCTTACCATATCAAAACCATCTTCCACGATCATTTTTCTAAGGGCTGGAATTTCATCGGGAGAGTCTTGCATATCCGCATCCATGGTAATCACCACATCGCCCAAAGCGGCTTTGAAGCCTTCATTCAATGCGGCTGATTTACCATAGTTGCGGCGGAAACGAATGCCTTTGAAGGCAGGGTTTTTTAATGCAATGGATTCAATTACTTGCCAACTGTTGTCGGTACTTCCATCATCTATTAAGATCACTTCAAAACTCAATTGCTGTTCATTTACTACACGTTCTATCCAGCTACACAATTCAGGCAGTGATTCGTCTTCGTTTAATAGGGGTATTACAACGGTTAAGTCCATATTCAATACTATAATCTAGAAAGGATTTGTCTTGGGAGTTTTCTTTGCAACAGCAGCACCAATAGCTGAGCCTATTGCACCAATAATGCCGGTCATGATAATGATACCGCCAATAGCGAAAGGCATCATGAATTTGCGTGTTATGTTCAATGCACTTTTGATCTGTTCATCAGTCAATTGCTTATTTTTTTCCATTTCGGTCGCCGCATTTTCAATGATTTTATCAATCATTTCAGGGAAAAGAAAATTCATGGCTATCAAGGTATACACCACGGTAATCACTATAATTGTAGCAGTAATTTTGAAGCCGTGTGCAAACACATTTCCAAAGGTTACCTCTCCATTCATTTGTTTCGCATAGTGTATACAAGACCAAATGAGTGCACCAATGATGATACAATACTGTAGGTAGCCGAGCGACTTGTTCAGCCAGAGATCAGACATATACAGTCCGATGCCTAAAACGATCAAAACTAGGCTGATAATAAGTCCTTTCATCCAAGGTTGTACAATTTTCGTTTCCATGTTAGTTGGTTTTAGTTGGTAAATATTTTTCCTTTGTGTAATATGCCAATTGCCTTGCCGGTTAAGGGTTTATCAAGGAAGGGGCTATTAGCCGATTTGCTATGATTGTTTTTTGCAGTTACCAGGGTCTTAGCGCTCCTACTAAACAAAGTTAGTTCTGCTTTTGAACCAATTGCGATATTGGTAGTAGGAAGGGCAAAAATATTACGAGCATTGCTGCCAAAGAGGGTAACTATTTTATCATCGGTTAAAGTTGGCAATAAAGTATTTACCACTGCAAAGGCAGTTTGCAAACCAATCATGCCTGATTTGGCGTATTCAAATTCACAGACTTTATTATCCCAGTTTTGAGGGAAATGGTGTGTGGCGATGCAGTCAACCAGTCCATTTAAAATGGCTTCTTGAAGGGCCAATTTATCCGATGCTGTACGCAAAGGTGGATTCACTTTAAGGTTGGTGTCATAGTTAATCAGGTCTTCGTCGCAGTAATACAAATGATAAGGGGTAACGCTACAGGTTACAGATAAGCCTTCTTCTTTTGCGGCGGCTATTTCATCCAGACTTGTTTTGGTAGATACGCCCGTTATATGCAATTTGGAACCTGTATATCTAGCTAGGTCAATGTCTCTTTTGATGATGGTTTCTTCGCTGATGGCGGGTATGCCGGGTAGTCCGAGTTGAGTGGAAATAATGCCTTCATTCACCAAACCACCGGAGCCGATTGATTTGTCGATGGGCACTTGTATTAGAACCCCATCGAATGCTTTTACGTATTGGAGGGCTTTAAGAAAGAGGCCAGCGGTTTGAACGGGGTTGAGTCCGTCCGAAAAAGCTACAGCGCCATTATCCTTCATATCGTACATTTCTGCCAGATCTTTTCCCTCAATTTTTTTGGTGATGGCGCCGATGGGGTGGATGCTTACGGGTAGATGCGCTGATTGTTGCATTACATAACTTACCTGCGACTTATTGTCAACAACGGGGTCTGTGTTCGGTAAACTAAAAACACGAGTATAACCTCCCGCAGCAGCTGCATTGGCACCAGTTTCAAGGGTTTCCTTGTATTCAATACCGGGATCGCAAAAATGAGCAAAGGGGTCAACCCAACCAATAGAAACGCAGAGTCCTTCAGCCGAAATGGTTTGGTAAGATTGGTCTTGAATTTGATCTGCGATATCAATAATTTGGTCGCCGTCTATCAGAATGTCTTTGGTAAGTCCATTAAATGGAGAAAAGTTGTCAATGATTTTCGCTTGCCTGATGAGAATTTGCATAGAGAGGCGATAAAATTTCGTGCAATATAACTTGAAAATTTCTTTTACCCCTATATTTGCAGCCCATTAATCAGGAAAGGTTCAATTTGCCCCCAGTTAGTTGAACCCAGCTCAAAAAATGGAAATTTCGGGACGTAGCGCAGCCCGGTAGCGCACACGTCTGGGGGGCGTGGGGTCGCAAGTTCAAATCTTGTCGTCCCGACTAAAAATCTTAATCAGCCTTCTTACAGTAACATGTTGGAGGGCTTTTTTTGTCCTGAAACCATCAGTAGTGATGAATTCCAACCAACCCCAACAGGGCAACTAATGGAATAACCTATGACATGCCGATGCTTCCATTGGATTATTTGACCGACGAACGAATTGCTGATGCGTTGAATTATACAAGAAATTCATGGGGTAATAAACCTGCGATG
>JANOYH010000119.1:0-12617 GCA_031428775.1 Bacteroidota bacterium | reverse complement strand
AAACCGATTACAGCAGGTACCCGTTGGAGGGTTGGAAACGCCTATGCTGAAATCACCACCATGAAGCCCGAGAAGAGCTTATTGGAGCCTCAGAAAAATACTGCTGGACGTAACGTTCAAGGTAGAAGAGTATCTAGATATATGGGAGGTGGAAACAAACACCACTACCGTATCATTGATTTCAAACGTAATAAGAAAGACATGGCAGCAAATGTTTTGTCAATCGAATACGATCCAAATCGTACTGCATTCATCGCACTGGTACAATACACAGACGGAGAGAAGCGCTACATTTTGGCACCACAAGGTTTACAAGTGGGTGGTCAAGTAATTTCTGGTGATGCTGTTGCTCCTGAAATAGGAAATGCATTACCAATGAAGAGCATGCCACTGGGTACTAATATCCACAACATTGAATTACAACCTGGACAAGGTGGTAAAATGGCAAGAAGTGCTGGTTCATCTGCACAGTTAGCCAACAAAGAAGAGAAATACGCAGTCTTGAAAATGCCATCTGGCGAATTGAGAAAAGTATTGATCAACTGTTACGCTACTGTAGGTGTGGTTTCAAATAGCGACCACAACTTGGAAACAGCAGGTAAAGCAGGTAGAAATCGTTGGAAAGGTATTCGTCCAAGAGTTCGTGGTGTAGCCATGAACCCAGTAGATCACCCGATGGGTGGTGGTGAAGGAAGGGCATCTGGTGGTCACCCACGTTCTAGAAATGGTAAATATGCGAAAGGCGAAAAAACCAGAACTAGAGGCAAGGGTAGCGACAAGTTGATTATCCAACGCAAAGACGGTAAAAAATTAGCTAAGTAATTAGCTCGGAAAATAAATAACTAACAGACCAGTAAACTTATAACTATTATGGGTCGTTCGATTAAAAAAGGTCCTTACGTAGACGCAAATTTAGAAGAGAAAATTGTTGCGATCAACGATGGCAAAACAAAGAAAGGTGTTATCAAAACCTGGAGCCGTCGTAGCACAATTACTCCTGATTTCGTTGGACACACTTTTGCAGTACACAACGGAAACAAGTTCATCCCTGTTTATGTAACAGAGTTTATGGTAAGCCACAAACTAGGTGAATTTGCCCCAACGCGTAACTTCAGAGGTCACGCTGGAACTAAGAAATAAATCATTTTTGAGCTGAACCAACATTCAGTTCACAAATAAGAAACCAAAAGAAAATGGAAGCAGTAGCTAAACTGAACAATTATCCTACAGGTCCACGCAAAATGCGTTTGCTGGCCGATGTGATCCGTGGAATGGAAGTGGAAAAAGCTTTGGCCATTCTGGAACATCACCCACAACACAATGCCACTCCTCTTGCAAAATTGCTAAAGAGTGCCATTAATAACTGGGAACAAAAGAATAGCGGATCCAGCGCAGCTGATAGCAGCCTGGTGGTAAAAACAGTATTCGTAGATGGAGGTCGTGTTTTGAAAAGAATGCGTCCAGCACCTCAGGGTCGTGGCTACCGAGTTCGTAAAAGAAGCAACCACGTAACATTAATAGTAGATTCTAAAAACTAATTGTAAAACCATTATATGGGTCAGAAAGCAAATCCAATTGGTAACAGGTTAGGTATCATCCGCGGATGGGAAAGCAACTGGTATGGTAGTAAGAAAGACTACGCACTAAAGTTGATTGAGGATCATAAGATCCGTACTTACTTGAATGCCCGTATCAACAAAGGTGGTATCGCAAAGATTGTAATCGAGCGTACCCTCGGCAAATTGATCGTTACTATTCACACGTCTAAGCCTGGTATTATTATCGGTAAAGGCGGCGGAGAAGTTGATCGTATCAAAGAAGAGTTGAAGAAATTGACTGGCAAGGAAGATGTGCAAATCAATATCCTCGAAATCCGTCGTCCTGAATTGGATGCGAATATCGTTGGTGATACCATTGCTCGTCAAATTGAAAATCGTATCAACTTCAAACGTGCCACTAAAATGGCGGTAGCTTCCACTTTGCGCATGGGCGCTGAAGGTATCAAAGTGAAATTAAGCGGACGTTTAGGTGGTGCTGAAATTGCTCGTTCTGAAGAATTCAAACAAGGACGTGTGCCATTACATACATTCCGTATGGACATCGATTATGCCAACGTGTTTGCACAAACCGTTTATGGCAAAATTGGTATCAAAGTATGGATCTGTAAAGGAGAAGTTCTAGGACAACGCGAATTGAATCCAAACTTTGTTGGTGGTAAGAATGATATGAGCGATAGAAGAGCTGGTGAAGAAAGAAGGCCAGGTGGCGATCGCAGAGATGATAGAAGAGGCGGAGGCGGCGAACGCAGAGAAGGTGGTAACCGCGGCGGTGGTGGAAACGCTGGTGGTGGTAGAGATAATAGGAGATAAGTAAGCGGTACCGGTTACGGTAACTGAAATAAAATAAGTTGAATAGCCCGAAACCGGTAACGGAAAAGGTCATCCAAAAAACAAAAGAAAATGTTACAACCTAAAAGAAGTAAACATAGGAAACAGCAGAAAGGCCGCATTCGCGAAGTAGCTAAGCGTGGTACTTCCATCTCTTTCGGATCATTCGCATTGAAGGCATTGGAACCAATCTGGTTAACCAACCGTCAGATCGAATCAGCCCGTCAGGCGATGACTCGTGCTATGAAACGTGAAGGGAATGTTTGGATTCGCATATTTCCTGATAAGATCATTACCCGTAAGCCAGCCGATGTAAGGATGGGTAAAGGTAAAGGTAACCCTGAATTCTGGGCAGCTGTAGTAGAACCAGGTCGCATTATTTTTGAGTGCGATGGTGTAACCGAAGCAACTGCAAAAGAAGCTATGGAACTGGCAGCACAGAAATTACCAATTGCAACCAAATTCATCGTAAGAAGAGATTTGCAAGCTTAATTAAAAAACGAATTTGCAATGGCAAACCAACAAACATACGATTTTAACAAAAGCCTAAAAGAGCTGAATGTAACAGACCTTAAGGCTAAGATCTCTGAAGACCAATTAAGGTTAAAAAAACTTGAGTTCGCTCACGCTATTTCTCCTTTGGAAAATCCGATGAATATTCGCGGACTAAGAAGAGACATCGCCCGTTTACAAACGGAATTGACAAAAAAAGAAATGGGTATTTAAACCATAAAAGTTAAGTAATGGAAGAAAGAAATTTGCGCAAAACGAGGGTTGGAGTTGTTACCAGCGACAAGATGGATAAAACTATCACAGTTGCGGTGGAAAGAAAAGTAAAACACCCCATCTACGGAAAGTTCGTAAAGAAAACAACCAAGTTCCACGCTCATGACGAGAAGAGCGAAGGTGGTATTGGCGACGTGGTGAAAATCATGGAGACAAGACCAATGAGTAAAACCAAGCGTTGGAGACTCGTGGAAATTGTAGAGAAAGCCAAGTAATTGTGCTTTAACATGCCTCATGCAGTTGTGTAAACAAAGCTGAAGCCGCTGAAAAAAAAATTGTAAATGCCTGGAATAAAATCCTAGCAAAAAGTTTAAAAAAATGATCCAGCAAGAAAGCAGATTAAATGTAGCTGATAACAGTGGTGCTAAAGAAGTGCTTTGTATCAGGGTACTTGGGAATAGCGGACAGGATTATGCCAGAATTGGTGATAAGATTGTTGTAAGTGTAAAAGCAGCCATTCCAGCAAGCGCTGTAAAGAAAGGTACTGTTTCAAAAGCGGTTATCGTTCGTACAAAAAATAAATTGCGTAGAAAAGACGGTTCTTATATCCGTTTCGACGACAACGCAGTGGTATTATTGAACAATTCAGACGAGCCACGTGGTACGCGTATTTTCGGACCAGTTGCACGTGAATTGCGTGATGCAGGATATATGAAAATTATCTCTCTTGCACCAGAGGTACTTTAATAAAAGACAAATATTTAGTTAAGCGTTAAGCGTTTAGCAACCAGCTTTAAGCATATAACAATGAGTAACAGATTTAAACCCAAATTCAACATCAAGAAAGGCGACACTGTAGTGGTGATTGCTGGAGATGACAAGGACTTGAAAAAGCCTCGTAAAGTGTTGGAAGTGATCATCGACAAAGGTCGCGTGGTAGTAGAAGGCGTTAGTATTGTCACAAAACATACTAAACCCTCTGCACAAAATACCAAAGGCGGTATCGTTAAAATGGAAGCGGCTATTAACATCAGCAACGTACAGTTGTGGGATGCTAAAACAAGCACGCCAACAAAAGTAACCCGTAGTAGGGAGACTGGTAAATTAGTTCGTATTTCTAAAAAATCAGGGGAGGTAATCAAATAATGAGTACTGTAAAATACACTCCAAGATTAGCAGACAAATATTCAAACGAAGTAGTTCCTGCTTTAATGAAGAAGTTTGCTTACAAAAGCGTTATGCAAGCGCCTAAGCTAGAAAAAATTTGTATCAATCGCGGCGTTAACGGTGCGGTTACAGATAAAAAACTAGTAGACGTAGCTGTAGAAGAGTTAAACACCATCACTGGTCAGAAAGCTGTTCCAACTAATTCTAAGAAAGACATCTCTAACTTCAAATTGCGTAAAGGAATGCCCATTGGTGCTCGTGTTACGTTGAGGGGCGAAAAAATGTTTGAATTCTTAGACCGTTTGGTTTCTGTTGCCCTACCTCGTGTTCGTGACTTCAAAGGAATTTCCGACAAGGCTTTCGACGGCCGTGGAAACTACACTTTAGGCGTTACTGAGCAGATCATTTTCCCTGAAATCGACATCGATAAAGTGAATAAGATCACTGGTTTGGATATCACCTTTGTGACATCTGCTAACTCTAACGAAGAAGCATACGAATTGTTGAAAGAGCTGGGAATGCCTTTCAAAAACATCAAAAAAGACAATAACTAATAATACCAAATCATGGCAAAAGAATCAGTAAAAGCCAGACAAAGAAAGCGTGAGAAAATGGTAGCTAAGTTCGCTACTAAAAGAGCCGCTTTGAAAGAAGCAGGCGACTACGCAGGATTGGATTTACTTCCAAAGAACTCATCTCCTGTACGCTTGAAAAATCGTTGTCAACTAACAGGTCGTCCAAGAGGTTATATCCGCTACTTTGGCCTTTCAAGGATTATGTTCCGCGATATGGCTTTGAACGGAATGATTCCAGGTGTTAAAAAAGCAAGCTGGTAATATCATCTTATCCCTTCAGGGGTAAGAGCAAACAAAATTTAGAACTGATTTAATTTTATCAAATATGGTAACTGATCCTATAGCAGACTTCCTAACCAGAATTCGTAACGCGCAGATGGCCGGACACAGGATTGTTGAAATCCCTGCTTCCAACTTAAAGAAACGCATGACCGAGATCTTGTATGAACAAGGATATATCCTGAAGTATAAGTTTGAAGAAGATAACAAGCAAGGTTTAATCAAGATCGCATTAAAATACGATGTTGCAACAAAACAGCCTGCTATCCGTGCACTGGAAAGAGTTAGTAGACCAGGTCTGCGTCAATACGCTAAACCTGCCGAAATCAAACGCGTTATCAATGGTTTGGGCGTTGCTATCCTAAGTACTTCTAAAGGAGTATTGACAGACAAACAAGCCAAAGCAGAAAACGTAGGTGGTGAAGTATTGTGTCATATCTACTAGTAGAATAGGTTTAAAGAAAAAGCAATTGCTTTTTTATATAAGCTAGTCTGACAATTAAGCTTTTAGTCGGAGCTGAACACGGACTAGGATTTCACTCATCATTAATTTTAAACGACTATGTCTAGAATTGGAAAACAACCGGTAGTAATACCAGCAGGTGTTAAAGTCAGCCTTTCAGCAGTTGATAACACAATTACTGTAAAGGGCCCTAAAGGCGAATTGAAGCAAACGATTGATAGAGATATCACCGTAGAAATTTCTGAAACAGCAGTAGAACTGAAGCGCCCAACTGATCAAATTCGTCACCGCGCAATGCACGGACTTTACCGTTCATTGGTGAGCAATTTGGTTAAAGGAGTAACTGAAGGATATAAGAAAGACCTTGAATTAGTAGGGGTAGGTTATAAAGCGGTTAATACCGGTAATACACTTGATCTTGCTTTGGGTTATTCTCACAATATCATTTTTGAAATTCCGTCTGAATTGAAAGTAACCACGCTTACTGAAAAAGGACAAAATCCAAAAATCTTTTTGGAAGGAATTGACAAGCAGTTGATTGGCCAAGTTGCAGCTAAACTTCGTAGCCTACGTAAACCGGAACCATACAAAGGAAAAGGTGTTAAATACATGGGTGAGATTTTGAGGAGAAAAGCGGGTAAGTCGGCTGGTAAATAAAGAACACCAATAAATTAAATACTAACAAGCATCCGGCAGAATCGGGTGTTATAAAAATAAACAAGATGAATTCTAAATTGGTTCAAAGGCAAAAAATCAGGTATCGCATCCGTAAAAAGATTGCTGGTACCGCAGTAAAACCACGCCTTTCAGTTTTTAGAAGCAATGCAGAGATCTATGCTCAATTGATCGATGATGATAACGCTGTTACTTTGGCTTCTTCCTCTTCAAGGGATAAAGACATAATTGCACAGAAAGTTACCAAAATTGAAAAATCTAAATTGGTAGGATCAGCAATTGCTACTAAAGCTATTGCACTTGGTTTAAGCGCTGTTGTATTTGACAGAGGTGGTAATCTTTACCATGGTCGTGTGAAATCAGTTGCAGATGGTGCCAGAGAAGCTGGTCTTCAATTCTAATCGCTAACAACAATTAATAGTTAGATAAATGTCTAAAGTAAACGTAAATAAGGTGAAAGCAGGTGGTGACATGGAACTCAAAGAAAAAGTAGTTTCCATCAACCGCGTAGTTAAAACCACTAAAGGTGGACGTACCTTCAGCTTTTCCGCACTAGTTGTGGTAGGAAATGGTGCTGGTATCGTTGGCCAGGGTCTAGGTAAAGCTAAAGAAGTACAAGAAGCAATTGCTAAGGGTATAGATGACGCTAAGAAAAACCTGACCAAAGTTCCTGTAATGCACGGAACCATTCCTCACGAACAGTGGGCTAAGGAAGGTGCTGCAAAAGTTTTGATCAAGCCAGCTGCACACGGAGCGGGTGTTATCGCAGGAGGCAGCATGCGTGCTGTTCTTGAAAGCGCCGGCATCACTGACGTACTTGCAAAAAGCTTAGGTTCTGCTAACCCACACAACGTGGTTAAAGCAACCATCAAAGCTTTAGGTCTTTTGAGAGAACCTATACAAGTTGCTAAAACTCGTACGGTTAAACTAACAAAGGTTTTTAACGGATAATATTCAGTTGGTACCCTAACAGTGCTACGGAAAAAGAGATAGTTATGAAAAAAATTAAAATCACACAAGTAAAGAGCGGTATCGACAGACCAAATCGTCAAAAATTAACTTTGATAGCACTTGGTTTGAAAAAGATGCACGCTTCTAAAGAAGTTGAAGCTACTCCACAGATATTAGGAATGGTTAACAAAGTTAGCCATCTGGTGAAAGTGGAAGAAATAGCTTAGTTAAAATGAGATTAGGAAAGAATAGTTGTATTAAATTACTGCTATGCTTTCCTAATTTTTAATTTTTACTTTTGACTTTTTAATTAAAACCGCGAGGGGTGATTCCCCGCTAAGTTCAAAATCAATTTAAGATGAAATTACACACACTCAAGCCAGCCGCTGGCTCAGTTCACAAAGAAAAACGTATCGGTAGAGGAGAAGCATCTGGTAAAGGTGGTACGTCTACAAAAGGTAATAAAGGTGGTCAAAGCCGTGCAGGTTATAAAAGCAAAATAGCCCACGAAGGTGGTCAGATGCCCATTCAACGCCGTGTACCTAAGCGTGGTTTCAAAAATATTAACCGTGTTGAATATAAAGTGTTTAACCTAGGTCAATTAGACCAATTGGTAGAGAAGTATGGCTTCACAGAAGTTTCTCTTGAAAACCTTTATATCAATGGTTTAATCGGACGCACTGATAAAGTAAAAATACTTGCAACTGGCGAATTGAAAGCGAACCTTTCATTCAAAGTAAATAAAATGAGCGACAAAGCCAAGGCAGCAATTGAAGCAGCAGGTGGAAGCGTTGAAATAGTAAAGTAATTTTACTGTAACTTTCCAGACGCATCGGTGATGCGTCTTTTTTGGTTTTGAGGCATTAACTTCTAACAACTGTATCAGTGAAAAAATTAGTTCAGACTTTAAGAAATATTTGGGCCATCGAAGAGCTACGTAATAAGATTGTTATTACGTTGGCACTGGTGCTTACTTACAGAATCGGAAACCATATTGTTTTGCCTGGCTTGGATCCAAACGGAATTGAAGCGGCTCAACAAGCTACTAAAAGCAATGGGTTATTGGGAATATTTGACATGTTTGCCGGTGGTGGTTTTTCACAAGCGTCAATACTGGCTTTGGGTATCATGCCCTATATCTCTGCTTCTATCTTTATGCAGTTGATGACCATCTTGGTTCCTCAATTACAAAAGGTGCAGAAAGAAGGCGATAGCGGAAGAAAAAAAATCAACCAATGGACACGTTACCTAACTGTAATTGTGACCATTTTTCAAGCTGCAGCTTATGTAGGTTATTTAAATAGCCCCGGTTATGCTGAAGCAATCTTGGTTGCGTACAAACCATTTTTCTGGTTCTCTACCATCCTAACTTTAACAGCCGGTACATTGTTTGTAATGTGGTTGGGAGAAAAAATTCAAGACAAGGGTTTGGGTAACGGTACTTCTATCATCATCATGGTGGGTATCTTAGCTCGTCTACCACAAAATATTGTGCAAGAATTCAGCGCCAAAGGTCAGAAAGGCGGCGGCGGTTTATTGATCTTCTTAATTGAGATTGCTATCCTTGTAACGGTAATAATGGCATTGATTATATTGGTTCAAGGTGTTCGTAAGATACCAGTGAATTATGCTAAACAAATTATTGGGAATCGCCAATTTGGTGGTGCTCGACAATTTTTGCCCGTAAAAGTAAATAGTGCCGGTGTAATGCCCATCATATTTGCTCAAGCAATTATGTTTTTGCCTACACTTGTTTCTTTTACTAATATTGATTCTGCTCAGGGTATCGTCCGAATATTCAATGACCATAGCAATGTTTGGTACATGGTTATCTATTCTGTAATGGTAATTGGATTTACTTTCTTGTATACAGCATTGATTTTTAATCCAAAGCAAATCTCAGAAGATTTAAAACGCAATAATGGATTCGTTCCAGGTGTTAAACCCGGACAGCCAACTGCTGATTATATTGGATCTATCATGGACAAGATCACTTTACCAGGCGCTATCTTCTTAGCACTAGTAGGTATCATGCCAGGATTTGCGCAACGCTTAGGTGTAACTCAAGGATTTAGTTCATTCTTTGGAGGTACTTCATTATTAATTATGGTTGGTGTTGTATTAGATACCTTACAACAAATTGAAACACATTTATTAATGCGTCAATACGACGGATTAATGAGTAGCGGAAGAGTTCAAGGCCGTCAAACAGTGTCTACTTCAACTATCTAAAGAAACACTTGATATTTAGTAAACCTGTTAGGCAAAACCTGACAGGTTTATTTTTTGTAATATGTCTAGAAGAAGCAATATGATTATTTATAAAACAGAAGCAGAAATAGCTTTAATGAAAGATGCCGCTATGCTAGTAAGCAAAACACTTACTACTGTTGCAAAAGTCATAAAACCAGGTATGACCACATTGGAGGTTGACAAGATCTGTTTCGACTTTGTTAAATCACATCAGGCTACACTTTCCTTTCATAATTATCATGGCTATCCACACAATATTTGCGCTTCTGTGAATGATGTGGTAGTACACGGTTTTCCAAATAATGTTCCATTAAAAAATGGCGATATCGTTTCAATAGACCTTGGGGTCATTTTAAACGGTTGGCATGGTGATCATGCCTACACATTTATATTAGGAGAAGTTGCGCCTGAAGTGCTACAATTGGTAAAAGTGACCAAAGAGTCTTTGTATAAAGGCATTGAGAAAGCCATTATCAATAATCGGATAGGTGATATTTCCTTTGCCATACAAGACCATACAGAACGCAAGTATGGTTATGGGGTAGTGCGTGAATTAGTAGGACATGGCCTTGGCAAAAATTTGCACGAAGACCCGCAAGTGCCTAACTATGGCAAACGCGGCAGTGGTCAGAAAATGAAAGAAAATCTTGTCTTGGCTATTGAACCCATGATTAATCTTGGTAGTAGAGATGTCTTTACTGATGAAGATGGCTGGACTGTTCGTACGCGTGATGGAAAACCTTCTGTGCATTTTGAACACGATGTTTGTATTAAAAGAAATCAAGCACTTATACTCTCTGATTTTAGTATCATTGAAGCAGCGGAAAAAGAAAATGTCCACTTGAACAGTTCTTATTATTAGTAACGCTAGCTTTTGTATCTTAGGTTCAAAGAATAAAATATGCAGCGAATAGGATTAATGATTTTTTGTATTATTCAAGTGCTTTTTTTAACGGCACAAACTCCCGAAACCCTTCGTATACGTGCTTATCGTGAGAAAAATGCAAATATTTGGTTGAAGGAATACCAACAATTCCTTTCCATTCCCAACCTCGCATCAGACAGTAACAATATTAAGCGCAATGCTTCCCGAATTCAGGAAATGATGCGCGAACGAGGCATTGGTAATATTCAATTATTGTATCCAAACACTGCGCATATACCACCTGCTGTTTATGGGGAAGTGTTGGTGCCAGGTGCAAAAAAAACACTGATCTTTTATGCACACTATGATGGACAACCCGTAGATACCAGCAAGTGGTTTAAAGGATTAAAACCGTTTAATCCAAGTTTATTGAATGCGGCATTAGAACAAAATGGCCAGATCATTCCTTGGCCAAAAGACACTGAACAGATCAATCCTGAATGGCGTATTTATGCAAGGGGTGCATCCGACGATAAAGCTGGTGTAATGTCCATTCTTTCAGCATATGAAGCATTAATAGCCACTGGTTTTCAACCAAACTATAACCTAAAATTCTTTTTTGAAGGAGAAGAAGAAGCAGGTTCTGATCACCTCTTCGAAATTTTAGAAAAAAGCAGCTCTTTATTGCAGTCTGATGCATGGATTATCTGCGATGGGCCAGTACATCAGTCGGGCAGAAAAATGGTCTATTTTGGCGTTCGGGGCGATGCACACGCAGAGATAACCGTATACGGAAGTAAACGTCCTTTGCATAGTGGACACTATGGCAATTGGGCGCCCAATCCCGCTAATCTATTGACCCACTTGTTGGCATCTATGAAGGATGAACATGGAAAAATATTGATCAAAGGGTTTTATGATGATGTCACACCACTTTCTGCCAGAGAAAAGAAAGCATTAGCAGAAATTCCGGCACCAGATGAGCAAATGAAAAATGAATTGGGGTTTGTGTTGCAAGAAAACCCATTACTGAATTTGTCGGAGTCCATTCTATTGCCTTCTTTGAATATCAATGGCATACAAAGTGCCAATGTAGGAAAACTTTCTAGTAATGTAATTCCTACTACAGCAACAGTATCATTGGATTTAAGAATGGTTTTGGGTAACGACTATAAAAAACAACAACAAAAATTAGTAGCACACATAAAAGCACAAGGTTATTTTGTTACAGAAAAAGAGCCAACAGAGGAAGAACGAAAAACACATACAAAAATTGCAAAAATAAGTTTGAGTGATGGCTATAATGCTCAGCGGACTTCCATGGACTTGCCCATTGCTGAAGCGGTTATCAATGCGGTTAAATCAACCACAAATGAACAGGTAGTCTTAATGCCTTCAGCTGGAGGCAGTTTGCCTTTATTCGTCTTTGAAAAATATTTAAAAGCGAATACTATTTCAGTGCCCATTGCCAATCATGATAATAATCAGCATGCAGAAAATGAAAATATACGCATCAAAAATTTGTGGAATGGTATAGAAACATTCGCTGCAATCATGCTCATGAAATAAATAGTATGCAAGAAAGATTGATTGTGATAGGAGGTGGTGCAGCAGGATTTTTCTGTGCAGTGAATGCTGCAAGATTAAATCCCAGTTTATCAGTATTGATCTTGGAAAAAAACAATAAACTGCTTTCGAAAGTTAAAGTCAGTGGGGGAGGACGATGCAATACCACTCACGCCTGTTTTGAGATTGATGATTTGGTTCGTAAATATCCGAGGGGGCAACAATTTCTGAAAAAATCTTTCCATTGGTTCAATACGAAAGATACCATAGAGTGGTTCATGCAAAGGGGCGTGGAATTGAAAACAGAAGCTGATGGAAGGATGTTTCCTATATCAAACGACTCACAAACAATCATCAATTGCTTATTAAAAGAAGCAACTGAATTTCCTGTACAAATACAAATGCAGACGGATGTTATTGACATTAAAAAAACGGAAGAAGGATTTTATTCCTAAGTACCGCAAGTGGATACATACATATGGATGGACCAGACTTTCTTTTTATATGAAGGAATTTGATATGAGCTCAAAGTATTACACATTTAACCAAATCCGTGTCTTTTAAAACTTTGGTCTTTCTCTTAAATTTCTCTCTTGGTTATAAACGAGTATTACTTTTGAGTTTCTAGTATGGACTGATGTTCTTTCCTGTTCTCGAAATAATGAAATTACTACTTTTTGATTGGAAAACCAACGCCGTGGAAATTTTTA
>JANOYH010000118.1:0-2523 GCA_031428775.1 Bacteroidota bacterium | reverse complement strand
GGCAGATGCAATGGTTTCATAAGTGGTTAAATCTCCCATATAACTCACTAAAACAGCAATTGCAATTGCAATTGTAACTAATATAATAATTTCAGTTCTTTTCATTATTTTCTTATTAGTGCAAATGTAAAGTATTTGAATGTAGGTTTTGGACAAACTGACTAAAATCATATCTAAAACTTATTGAAAGATTTACTATTTTGGAACTTATTTTTACTTTATGAAAATTGAATTGGTTTCTGTTGGTAAGCCGCATGATAAATTGCTGATTACAGCTATTGAAGATTTCACCAATCGCATTAAAAAATATTTTAATGTGGATTGGAAAATTATTGCAACACCAAAAAATGCAGCTTCATTGAGTGAGACAGACTTAAAAAAATCAGAAGCAGAGCGTATTTTACAACAATTAACAGAAGATGACTATTTGGTTTTATTAGATGAAAAAGGAAAAAACATTTCTTCTATTGAACTTTCGAATTTTATTCAACAAAGAGCAAACATGAGTTGCAAAAAACTTGTTTTTTTAATTGGTGGAGCTTTTGGTGTTGATGAAAAAATTGATCAAAGAGCTAATTTTGTTTGGAGTTTATCAAAATTAGTTTTTCCACATATGTTGGTTCGATTAATTTTAGCAGAACAAGTGTATAGAGCTTGTAGTATTTTACGCAACGAAAAATATCATCATATTTAATAATAATAATATTTCATGTTTACTGTTACCACAGCCATTCTTGCCATAACTTGTATTGTTTCTTTTGTTAGTTTTTCGAATCAAAAACTTTTAGATGATTTAATATTTTATCCTCCAGCTATTACACATCACCACCAATGGTATAGATTTATTACTTGTGGATTTATTCATGCCGATTTTATGCATTTAGCATTTAACATGTATGCCTTGTGGATGTTTGGTGGAATTGTGGAAGAACAAGTTTTTCCGATACTATTATCGCATGATGGTGAGCCCGATAGAAAAATGGGAATGGCTTTATATATTATTTTGTATACAGGGGCTATTTATGCGTCTTCTATTTCTGAATACTTTAAAAATAAGGAAAATAAATACTATACCTCTTTAGGAGCCAGTGGTGCGGTGAATGCTTTAATATTTAGTTATATCACTTGTTTACCGATGACGAAATTAGGATTCTTTTTTATTCCAATGCCAGCATGGGTGTTTGGCGTCTTGTATTTAGGCATCAGTTATTATTTAAGTAAACGTAATACAGGCAACGAGTCAGTCGATAGAATAGGGCATGAGGCTCATTTCTGGGGCGCTATCTTTGGTATATTATTTACACTCACTTTAGGATTATTAAACAAGGATGTGTATTTTAGTTTAGTAACAACATTTCAATGAATTAGCGATGTTTACCACAATGAAAATATAAATGAAGAAAACTGGCTAAACCATATGACAGCTAAAAAAACAATAAGTAACTACATATGAAAGTAACATTTTTAGGTACAGGCACATCACAAGGCGTTCCAATTATTTGTTGCGAATGTTCGGTATGTCTTTCACAAAACCCTAAAGATAATAGACTAAGAACCTCTATTTTAATTGAAAGTGATACAACTAAAGTAGTAATTGATTCTGGCCCTGATTTTAGACAACAAATGCTTCGCGAAAAAATAAAGACATTAGATGCCGTAGTATTTACACATGAGCACAAAGATCATATTGCCGGCTTAGATGAAGTAAAAGCGTTTAATTATTTCAATAAAATGCGCATGCCTGTTTATGCTTCCGAAAGAGTTCAGGAAGCGTTAAAAAGAGAATTCGCTTACATTTTTGCTGAAGATAAATACCCAGGTATTCCAGAAATTGATATATTTTCAGTAACAGATCAAGTAATTAAAATTAAAGATATTGAATTATTACCTATTGATGTGATTCATTATCGTTTGCCTGTAAAAGCATACAGAATAAACGATTTCACCTATATCACCGACGCTAATTATATTTCGGAAGAAGAAAAAGAAAAAATAAAAGGCTCAAAAATTATTGTGATTAATGCACTTCGGAGAGAAGAACACGTATCTCATTATACCTTTCAACAAGCTATAGATTTAATGAATGAGTTGAAACCTGAAAAGGCTTATTTTACTCATATTTCCCATCAGTTAGGTTTGCACGAAGAAGTTTCTAAAGAATTGCCTCCTTTTATTGAGTTAGCTTATGATGGCTTGCAGATTGAGATTTAATTTTATAAATTTATATAAATTAAATTTCATGAATATTCGGTTTATAATAGGTGTTGTTTTATTTGTATGTCTTTTCTCTTGCCAAAAACCGCCAAAATCTGAAACGAAAGGCCCTAATTGTAATGATACTCAAACAAAATACATTACTTCCGAAATTTCAAATTTTAAGTTCAAAAAAGGGACTTATTGGGTTTACATTGATTCAATCTCTTTAGCTATAGATACAGTTAGGGTAGACTCGATTTTATCGAACGGACTTTATGCATATCAATATTGCCCTAATAATTATCACGAATATTATACATTTCAGGT
>JANOYH010000117.1:0-10435 GCA_031428775.1 Bacteroidota bacterium | reverse complement strand
ATTCGAAATCATTTTAGAGAATTTTAGCTTTTTTACAGACGCCTATTTTATCAGCATTGCAAATGGTAATCAGTTTGGGAATAACTTTACTATTGCGCCAAAAGCTAACTTGAACGACGGATTATTAGATATAGTGGTTGTACAAAAAATGCACAAGGCAAAAATGCCCTTTGCTATTTTAAAGCAAATAAGGGGTAATAACAAATTGATGGAATTGGTGGAGCATTTTGAAAAAAATAATATCCTCTATTTTCAAACAAATCAACTCACCATTAAAAATCTTAAATACGCCCCATTACATATTGATGGTGAACCCAAAGAAACAGCTAACGAATTTAATATTGAAATTATCCCTAACTGTTTTCAATTAATTCAACCTTAATTTCTGATTACAGCTAATTTTTTAAACTCTTGTTGGTTAGTTACATTCGTAATTGCTTGCCGAATATCCATTTTTTCTCTCGCTGTTAAATGAAAACTCAAACTTGCAGGGGCTTCTTTTTTTTCTGGTACATACTGGAAACATATTCTGTGAAAGTTTGCAGCAAATTCTTTTTCTACATACGCCAACTGATCATACTGATAATAGTCCTGCAATTTGAACCAATTGTTTTGTAACAACAAAAATGGCTTTGTGAGAAAGCTGAATAAATTGGGACTATCATAGGGTTTCTCCCAATCGCCCAAACTCCTATCCCTAATTTGTATCAAAACCACCTTACTGGTATTTGCTTTAATCCAGTCCTTATACACTTGTAAAAATCTTAGTGCCGATTCTTGTCCAAAATTATCCCTCAAACCAGCATCCATTACATCGATAATGGGCGATGTGGGTAGCCATACATTTGGCAATACATAAGGGAAAGTAGCATTCATTCTAAGCGCTGACAATAGTCGGATATTGGCAGGGTCTTGTTTGATAAAAAGGGATTGAAAATCTATTACGTCTGCATCGGATGCTGTAATATTTTGTGTATCAACCAGTGCCTTCATTAAGAATCTAACTGGCTTTGTGCTAATCAACATTTTTCTGCCATCTCTACTAATCACTGAATTAAAAAACAAAGTGGGAATAGTGGCCGTGGCTTCTGCATCGGCATAGTCGTTTATGGATTTGTTTAGAACGCCTTCGGTATTCTCATCCAACTTTTGTTCAAACGCATAGCCCCTATCTTTTACATAACTGTATCCATTTATTTTAAACAGCTGCGCAGGCCCTACTAAATCTCTTGCTACAAAAGATGAAAACAAAGGATTCAATAAGTCTTTTGAAATATTGTCTACCCATTTTCTGTTTTGCAAATTGATTGCTCTACCCTGTGTTTTTCTTAAATACAATTCTCTAAAATAGGCTGCTCCTAACATTCCCCCAGAAGCACCACTGATGAGAAAAGTTTGTTTCATTAAGTTCCCATTAAATTGACTGTCTAAGTGCTGCAATACATTCATAGTAAAAGCAGCACTTCTTGTTCCGCCTCCACTAGTATTAATGATATATAAAATCGGTTTTGAAGAATCTTGTCGCGCTTTCCACTTATTCAAAACATCCAACATTCTTCTCTTATCAAGTTGCACATTACTATCTGCCGTCATAGCCATGATTGATTCTTTGCTATAAATGGGACGCTCCATTTTATTTTGGTAATTAAGTCCGTACGCTTTATTACGTGGATCGATAATGTCATTTTGGTATAACCAATTCAATGCTACGTAAAGGACAACAAGCAATGGGATACTCCATGTTCTTAAAAAAAGCGAAACTGCGCCAGACACAGCTATGATGATGGTGAAAAAAATAGTGATACTTGCTGCTGCGGGCAATTGAAATAGTTTACTTTCTGAAATAGTTCCAGCAAGGATCAGAAAAATAAAAGAAATGAATATGGCCAATACTGCCGCAAAATGGTGTCTTTTGAAAATGGTGTCTAGGAAATCTTGGCTATAGTGTCTTACGTCTCTCGGTTTTCTCAATTTTAAGCTTGCAGTTAAAAACCAATCAACACGAAAGCTTGTTTTTTCTACAGGCAGTCGTTCTTTTCTACTGAGAGAGTCGTGGTGAGAATTAGCCTTTTGAATAACTTGGGCCATGGTATAGTAAATGGTTTTATCTGCTCCAAAAAAGTAGATAAAGGAGATGGCAATAGACAATCCAACACCTATCACAAAGCCACTGATCAATAATACAATATCTAAAATGGGCAGTAGTTCTTGTATGTGTGCATAATTGATGGCTTTAAAAAAATATACCAACAAAAAGAGAATGGGTAACACCGCATTATTAATGCAATATTTTAAAAACGGTTGTGCGGTAGTAGCCAAAAATTTCAATTTTCTACTATGCAAAATAAAAGTGGTAATATTCCATCCCATGATAAATACACCGATAGCAAATCCAACAATTGCAGTACTAAAAGGAGAGACTTCTCCAAAATATTCTGGTGCCAAAAACAAGGAATAGGCACCAAATGTTTGCATGAAATTACCGGTAATAGTAGCAAATAACAGGTACCAGAAAACCAGGAATAGCTGGTATCTTCTAAAGTGCAACAAAAATAATTGTACTGGCAAGGAAAACCAAATACCAATCAGGTATTTTTTCATGCTTCTTATTTATTAACCGCAATATTATTTAGAGCGAATTTATCTTCAGCATGCTGCATCGAGCAAAAAAGCGTCTTGTGCTAACACATTACCGATGCTGTTTCTCAGACCTTATCAAGTATAACAAAGTAACTAACACCAGCAAAAGCATCATTCCAACCAATTGATGTAGTTCAGCCATCCATTCAAAAATACCCCATTTCCCAGATACAATTCTAGTACTAGTCAATACCGTTACAACTCCCAATACTACTTGTATCAATACAACAATAGCAGGTAATGCTCGCCATTTTCTTAGGCTTTCCGTTCCATTACTGCGGTATAACTTCACCGTCAAAATTCCAACCAATATTAATAAAAGATAAGCCAATCCACGGTGTACAAAATGTATGAATAGTGGGTTGTCAATTGCATTTATTAGGAACCCATTGTTCACTAAATGGTCTGGGATCCATTGACCATTGATAGTAGGCCAAGTTGCTGCAATATTGGCTGCTTTATGTCCAGCCATTAGTGCACCATACATTAATTGAATAGTAACCAATCCTATTAACCAATAAAGCCATTTTCTTAGATTGGTTTGATAGGTTATAGCAGATTCTTTATACAATAGCGATAGGGCAAACCAATAAGTATAACAAAGTAGTCCCATCGCAAAAATAAAATGTAAGGCAAGACGCGTTGGTTTAACATAAATAGCATCGCCTGTTAAGCCACTCGCTACCATAATCCAACCTACTGCTCCTTGCAAAGCTCCTAAAATAAACAAGTAGATCAATGGGGTGATCATCTCTGTTTTAAATTGTTTTTTTAACAAAAACCAGACAAATCCTATCACAAAAACCAATCCTATTGTTCTAGCCCAAAGTCGATGAAACCATTCCCAGAAAAAAATAAATTTAAAATCTCTTAGGGTAAACTCGTAATTCAAAATTTGGTACTGAGGGGTATGTTGGTATTTCTCAAATTCCGTTGTCCATTGTAATTCATTCAAAGGAGGCAGTGTTCCTGTAACTACATCCCATTCAGTAATGGATAGACCACTACCCGTTAATCTTGTAATTCCCCCAAGTGCAAATTGAACAATGGTCATTACCACCCCTATTAAAAGCCAAGTGGCTACTTGTTTGTTAGATTTTTCTACTGATTGCATAGCATGATTTCAAAAACGATACAAAGCTACAAGTATAAACAGTGCTGAAGCAATTTTGTTAAATGAATTTGATAGTATTAAAAGGAAGTCTGAATTTTATACAAATGTTAGCTATTTATTTTCAAAAGAAATTATTGGAAGCCGGATGCGATGAAGCAGGAAGGGGATGCTATGCGGGACCTGTATTTGCTGCTGCGGTTATTTTACCCAAGAAATTTTACCATCCCTTATTGAACGATAGTAAACTGGTATCTGAAAAAAATAGGCTTGAATTGAAACCTTATATTGAAGCAAATGCATTGGCGTGGGCTGTGGCAAAAGTTGACTGCCTTGAAATTGATTGCATTAATATTTTGAATGCCTCCATCAAAGCCATGCACTTGGCCATTGAGCAATTGAAGATATCTCCTGCATTACTTTTAATCGATGGTAACAGGTTCAAACCTTATGCATCTATACCGCATCATTGTATTATCAAGGGAGATGGCAAATTTGCTAGTATTGCTGCGGCAAGTATTTTAGCAAAAACCCATCGCGACCAGTATATGTATGACCTAGACAAAACATTTCCGGAATACAAATGGGCTAAAAATAAAGGTTATGGAACACTTGATCATCGGAATGCCATTGCTGAATATGGGTTATGTGATCACCATCGAAAAAGTTTTAAACTGTAGGTCGATGCTTCATAAAGTTGAAAAACTCTTGCTTCCTTTCTCTTGAAATATTAATCACTGCATGATTAATCATGATAGCTTCTGTTCCATCGCTACTGATGTTTTTAAGATAAATAGTATTAATCAGAAAACTTCTATGTGTGCGAAAAAAGCCTTCTTCCATGGTAAGTTGATCCTCATAATCTTTCAAGTTCTTACTCACAACTACCTTATTTCCGTCTTTAAAGAAAATATTGGCATAAGAGCCTTCCGCTTTTAAATAAAGAATGTCTTTTAATTCAACAAATAGGCTTCCTTCACTAAGGGGAACGACAATTTTTTTGATTTTATATTCTTCTAAGTTTTTTTGAAGTGTTTGCAATCGCTGACGTATGAGCGAGTTGCCATGAATTTTTTCTAACTTTTGAACGGCAGCAGTTAATTGATCAATCTGAATGGGTTTCAACAAATAGTCGATGGCACTTACTTGAAATGCCTTAAGGGCAAACTCGCTATAGGCTGTTGTAAAAATAATTTCAAAATCTATGTCTTCAAAAAATTCTAATAACTGAAAGCCATTGTATCCTGGCATTTCAATGTCCAAAAAAACAATATCTGGCTTGAATTTCTGTATAGCTTTAACGGCTTGTGGAACGTCTTCACTCATGGCCACTATTGTTACTTGCGGACAATAGTCCGTTATAAAACGCTCTAAAATTCTTCGCGCTTTTGCCTCATCGTCTACAATAATAGCTTTCAACATGTTCTTTTTATGCCCTCCTAAATACTGGTTTATGTGAAACTTCCCTGAAATTTACCTTAACTTATTAAAAAAAAGCCCTGCAATTGCAAGGCTTTAGGATTTCAATTCCCCCCCGGTTATTGAAACTTCGGTAAAGTTAACTCGAATAATGTATTCAATTGATTATCAGTTTGTGAACAGTACCTATAAATTTGTGAGTTGTAAATTAGCCTGCAATTGGGATGTATAAAAACACTTTTGTACCAGAATCGTTGCCTTTTTCGTCTTGTAAATCTTGAAATTGTACTTTAATGCTTTGTTCATTCCCATAATTGAGCAACTCTAGTCGCCTCATTGTAGCTCCAGTAGCAAAACTGGTATGTCTTTTTTCTCTTAATTGGTTTATTTGGGCCGACCTTTTTCGGCCAATTCCATTGTCAGTAATCACGCAAAGCAGGGTAGATTCGTTTTCTAAGGAGAAAACGATCAATAATTCTTTGTTGCCTTGCTTGTGTAATAATCCATGTTTAATGGCATTTTCAACATAGGGCTGGATTAGCATTGCTGGAATTAAGGTATCTGATGTGAAAATGGGGTCTTTCATCTGAATGAAATATTGAAAATGGGTTTCAAAACGCAAAGCTTCCAGTTCTAAGTACAATTGGAGTGCTTTTAATTCATCTTCCAGAGATATGGCGTTTTTATTGCTTTGATCTAGGGTAATCCGCATCAGGTCGGCAAATTTACCCAAGTACATATTTGCTTGTTTTTTATCATTCATCAAGATAATTTCCTGTATAGAATTCAAAGCATTGAACATAAAATGAGGGTTCATTTGGGCTTTTAAAGCACTCAACTGCGAATGACGCATCTCTTCTAAAACACGCACTTTTTCAACCTCTTCCTGATTTTGTTTTTTAAGTCGGCCAATCCTTTTTAGAAAAAAGAAAAAGGCAATTCCCAGAAGGGCTAAAAACAGCAATAAAATAAACCACCATTTCTTCCACCATTGTTGTTCAATATTGAATTGAATACTAGGTGTTTGTCTACTAACCACCCCATCTTCATTGAGAACCCTTGCTTGAAAAATATAATTACCTGAAGGCAAAGAAGTAAAGCGTATTAGATTTTCTGATGCATTTATGCTAACCCAGTTTGTATCATTGCCCATTAATCGATACTGGTATAAAAAGTTTCCAGCACTTTTTAGCGCAATGCCTTGAAGGGTGATAGCGATATTATTACTGGAATAGGGCAACTTTAATTCTTTTCCTATTTCGTACCGTTTTCCATCTACTTGAATAGAACTAATTGAAGCGAACGGATGTTCCGCATTCTCTGTATTGATATCTTTTGGAAAAAATAGTATCCCTTTTGAAGTGGCTAGATACACCGTGTCTTTGAAAACCTGTAAATCAAATACTTCTTGCTTAGGAATATCACTTGCCACCAAAAGTTTAGAAAATTTCTTGCTCTTTGTATCATAGCCCTGAATAGCATTTGGTAACACCATCCAGATTGATTTGTTATCTGTTGAAACTCGTTTAATCCTATTACTAATTAATCCGTTTTTTTCGGTTAAATGAAATACGATTTTTTTATTTTTTACAAGGTATAATCCCTGATCAACAGTAGCAATACAGAGAATCCCATTTGGCATTTCAGAAAAATGTAAGGCAATAATTGGTTCATTGGTTTTGGGGTCTAGTAATTTATACCATTGTCCGTTTTGATGATATTGTAAACCATCAACAAATCCAACCCATAGAATATTCTTGGCTGCTTGATACCAAAGACCTTTATTTCTTTGATCAGACAATGTGAAATTATATAGTCCATCTCCGTATTGAGAAGATACTATAGCAGGATTTAATTGAAATTCTTTGACAACTTTATTGAATAGGTCATTTCTATTTTGAGGAAATGAAGCCACCACAAATTTCCCTGAACAAAAAATAATTCCGTCTTTTTTAAATGCATAATCTTTTGCAGAGGGTGCTAATTTTAATAAATCATACGACTTATTTTGGAAATTGTAAGCTTCCGTATTCATTTTAGAAACAAACAATTTTTTTGAAAGGCTATCATAGCTAATTGCTTGTATATCTCTATCAACACTTAGTTTGAGTGGGATGATTTGGGGTTTGGAAAATTTTTTATATTGAAATACTTCACCAGAAAAAGATGCTGCAAAAATTCTACCATTTTGTAGATCAATGGTCATTCTACTCACCCCTTCTGTTTGTAGCCCCATTTCTAACCCATTAGAGGTCCAAACATTTAAGTCTGGTATTTGAAAAATGCCATTTTTTAAAGTGGAAATCCAAAACCCACCTTCTTTCCCTTTGATGATGGCTGATATGGCTTCATTACCCAATAACTGTTTCTTTAACGTATAATCTCCATTCTTTAATGTTAACCACAAAAGCCCTCTTTCCGTACCAATAAATAAATTTCCTTCGTCGTCGTCAAATACAGAAAGTGGATAGTTATTCAAATCTTGTAAGAGTTTAGTAGCCGGGTGTTCATACAAACCATGATCCTTATAATAATAAAGCACCGGTTTTTTTAGTAAGGGGTTTCTTCTTTGAAAAGTTAAGGTCTGCAGATTTTTATAGGAAGTGGAATACTGAAACTGATTGATTAGCTGTGGATGCAGTATTCGTTTTTTAGCTATGTCATAAAAAGGAACTTCTGTGGTACTTGTTTCTCCCAGCTCTAACACTTTTACCTCTTTAAGTTGGGAATATAAAATGCTGCCGTCGTGCATTCTTGACAAAAATTGTTTTTCACTTTTGGCATCAAGCAATTGTTCAACTTGATGATTTGTTTGATTAAAGCGGAAAATATGGTTTTCATTATTATCTATTAATAAGCGATTTTTTTTGTCGAAACAAAATTCCGCCATTTGTTTTTTATAGTATAACTCCCATGGTTGGTAAAGTGACACAAAATCGCCACTGGTATAAAACAATTGGCCACTGAAATTATTAAACCAAATTTTCCCCGATTGGTCTTCTTGCAACCCACTTACTG
Organism: Bacteroidota bacterium; assembly: GCA_031428775.1. Classification (GTDB taxonomy): domain Bacteria; phylum Bacteroidota; class Bacteroidia; order Chitinophagales; family Chitinophagaceae; genus Sediminibacterium. The sequence goes on along the minus strand of JANOYH010000117.1, from coordinate 2,247 downwards.
ATGTTCCGCGCGACTTTGGATTATTGAGTAGAAAAAACCGATTTCCATCATACCTAGCCAATCCTGCAGATGTACCAATCCACAAAAAGCCCTTCCTATCAATTTTCAGACTATATACTTCATTACTAGGCAACCCATTGCCTACATCAAAATGAATAGTGGCTGGGGACTGTGCAGTGGCAAAAAACACAATAAAATGCATCCAAATAAAAACCACATATCTGTTGAAGCAATAGTGCATCTTTAAATCTAATTATTCTAATGGGATTTTTACTTTTTCCATTGGCTTTTTACAAATTATTCTTCCCAAACACCTGCCCCTTCCCTAATTAATTCATAGGGCTCTTTTGTGCAATCAACAATAGTAGATGGAATCATCCCTCCAATACCACCGTCCACTACAATATCTACCAGATTTTTAAAGTTCTCATAAATCAATTCAGGGTCGGTATATTCTTCTACCATTAATCCGGGTAAAGAAGCTGATAAAATGGGATGACCCAATTCTTGTACAATAGTTCTGGCAATTTGATTATTAGGAATACGCAAACCAATGGTGCTTTTTTTACTTTGCAACAATTTTGGCACTACTTTACTTGCAGGTAGAATAAAAGTGTATGCCCCTGGCAAGTAGTTTTTTAAAAGTCTATACAGTGGTGTACTGATGCTTTTTGTGTACTTACTCAAATCACTTAAATCATAACAAACAAAACTCAATTGCGCTTTACTAGCTTCCACTTGCTTGATTTTGGCTATTCTTTCAATGGCTTTGTGCTGAAAGATATCACACCCCAACCCATAAATGGTATCTGTAGGATAAATAATCACCCCGCCAGATAGTAAACATTCTACTATCATCTTTAAATACCTTGGATTGGGATTAACAGGATGCACTTGTAATAACATATAGGGGAATTCTAGCTGATGTGAAGTTAAACTTAATAATTAGTCCCATGCCAAGCAAATGTCATATTTGCCCTTCTAAATACTAAAATAAAAAATGCCGCTCCAAGAAGCGGCATTTCGGTTTGTAACCCCCAATGAAACTGTTTACCTAGAAAGGCGTATTGGTAAAAGCCAACTGCAGTATTCGAGTGTAAAATTAGGACTACCAACCATATAAATCAAAGAGGAAAACACCGAATTTTTTACGGTGTTTTAACGGTAAAAATTCAGTTAAAACAACAGTAAAAATGTAAAATACTTATTAGAATTTAGCATACGATAAAGCATGATACTAAGTCACTCCCTCCCAACTGAAATAATGCTGAAGCTATTTCCAAATTAAAATTTATCAAAATGGTAAAAATAGCATTGGTAGACGACCACATACTATTTAGGAGGGGCCTTTCAAAAATCATTAACAGTTTCGAGGAATATAAAATAATCTTCGAAGCAAACAATGGAAAGGATTTGACAAAAATGATGACACCACAAAACCTGCCCTCCATTATATTACTAGATATCACTATGCCAGAAATGAATGGCTTTGAAACAGCCCGCTGGTTGTATACCCATTATCCGCATATTAAAGTACTAGCACTAAGTATGCTTAATGACGAAAAGTCCATTATTAAAATGTTAAAAAATGGGGCGAAAGGTTATATCCTAAAAGATAGTGAGCCTGGTGAATTAATTAAAGCGTTGAAAAGTTTGGATGAAAAGGGAATTTATTTAAATGAACTATTGTGTTCCAATATCATTCATTCTATGAACAATCAATTCAATGAAGACCAAGGAACTTTTTGCAAAAAAATAGTTTTCACAGAAAGAGAAATTGAATTTATTAAGCGTGTTTGTAGCGACCTTTCTTACAAACAAATTGCAGATGAAATGTTTCTGAGTAGAAGAACTATTGATGGCTACCGCGACACCATTTTTCAAAAATTACAAATTTCCTCACGTATTGGATTGGTTTTGTACGCAATTAAAAATGAATACGTGACGATATAAAAGCTCAAAAATTAAAAGTCAAAAGTCAAAAAAAAGCCCCTTTCATCAAGGGGCATTTTTTTAATATAGTTAGGCAATTTCCCAAACTTCTTTTCCTCTGATAATTTTATCTAGGTCGCCTTTCCCTCTAGCAGCAATGGTTTCCTCAATCTGCATGGCCATATCATCTTCATAACATGCACGGTCAGTTTCAAAGAAAACACCAAATGGTCTAGGGAAATGTCCGCCCGTTTTATTTGGGTCATCAAACATTCTCACCAGTGTTTGTGCTTTATAAAAATCTTTTTCATCATG
>JANOYH010000116.1:0-2459 GCA_031428775.1 Bacteroidota bacterium | reverse complement strand
TATAATTTCGTTTCTATTTCTAGAAAAATTTAAAGAAGTGGTCCATTTAAAATCCTTCTTAGTAATATTTACAGTTGACAATTCTAATTCAATACCATTGTTTTTTAGGCTACCAATATTGTTAAAATATTGAGGCACCCCAGCAATGGCTTGAACGGATTGTTGCAATAGCAAACGTTCAGTTTTAGACTGGTACACATCAACAGAAAGATTAATTCTGTTTTTTAATATTGAAATATCTGTTCCAAAGTTTGTTTGAAAAGTACGCTCCCAGGTGATACTTGGGTTGGCAATATTTGAAGTAGAAGTAACCTGCCCAGATGTTGAAATACCTGTTCCACTTCCAAACGAATAGTTACCAGTACTTAATAAGTCTAGGAATGCAAAATCAGAAATTCTATTATTTCCTGTAGCACCATAACTAGCCCTGAATTTCAAACGGTTCAGCCATTCAATATTTTGCATGAATTTTTCTTGTGATGCAATCCAACCCATAGAAATTGATGGGAATGAACCCCATTTATTGCCTGGCCCAAAATAGGAACTACCATCTGTTCTGAAACTTACAGAAAGCAAATATCGATTCAAGTATTCATAATTCACCCTACCCAAATAAGATACCAACCCAATTTGATTTTTAGTACCAAATGTGCCTGCTTTATCAATGGAAGATGCATTATTTAAAGTTCTGATGTTATCACTAGGATAGTCTAACCCTGTAGTTTGGTCTCTATTAATATTAGTTCTTTGAGCCGTGAAACCAGCCAAGACATTTAGGGTATGATCGTTAAATACTTTTTTATAAGTAAAAGTATTTTCTGACAACAAATCAATATTTTGTGCACTTGAATATACACCTCTACTAACACTACCATCAGCCGTTGAATTCCTATTGGCAAAACTTTGTCCAGAAGTATAATTCATATAAAAACTAGCCAACGACTTAAAATCAAATCCTGGCAAAATATTTACATTCAAATCAGCTGCACTTTGCAAACGATATTCATTAACATAAACGTCCTGTCCTAATGTAGATGACCTAGGGGTGTTTTGTGCAGAGCTGAATGGATCTGATGTTCCAACAGGAGTCCAGCTACTACCATCTGGCATAGTTCCAGAGTAATAGATGGAGCTGAAATGTCTTGGTTGTGCAAAATCTCCTGGCCTAATATCAACCCACTGTGTTAATTTATTTACATTAGTTGCAGTCAAATCATTATGATATACTGGCAGAAAACTTGGGTAACGATAGAAGTTGGTGAAGTTTTCAGATGGACTAATTCTCTTTGAATACGAAGGATTAATATTGATGCCTAATTTCACTCTATCGCTTAAGCGAATATCTAATTTTGTTCTGAGAGAATACCGTTGAAAATCACTTTTATACATCATTCCTTCATCACGCTGATATCCTCCAGAAATATAATACTGTATGTCTTTTTTTCCACCTGATGTACTTAATTGAATGTTTTGGAAAATGCCTGGACGTAGAGATTCACTTTGCCAATCAGTACCTTTCCCACCCATCATAGTCTGTTCAATGATATAAGCAGATTTTTCTGCATCGGTTGACAAATTGCCTTTGTTAATACTAAAGGTCAAAAGGTTTGCTGCAGTAAATCCCAATGTATACGCTGCAGAATCTTTATACCTTAGTGCACTTTCTTGATACAATAAATTCAAGTATTCGGAAGAACCCATAATATCATAACGCTTGTAATCCGACTTTTGTCCAATAGAATATTTTACATTATACTTTGGCTTATCCGTTTTTCCACTTTTAGTAGTAATTAAGATCACACCACTGGCACCTCTTGATCCATAAATTGCAGCAGAGGCGGCGTCTTTTAAAACCTCAACTGATTCAACATCTGCTGGATTTACAAATGACAAACCGTCGGCAATTGGCTGACCATCCACTACAACTAAAGGACTTGAGCCTGCGTTGATGGAGCTGATACCACGGATACTAATTTTTGGGGCAGCGCCAGCCTCAGACGAAATATTTTGTACTTGTACCCCAGCCATTTTTCCTATTAAGGCTTGATCTAAACGCGAAACCGGGATCTCATCAATTTTATCATTTTTATATTTTGCTACAGCACCAGTAACACTTGATTTTTTCTGTGTACCATAACCAATCACAATTACCTCATTATTGTCGCTAATTGCTGTAGACAGTTTAATGTCTAAAACAGTTTGATTGCCTAATAGAATATCTTGCGCAGAAAAGCCTACATAGGAGAAGGTAAGTTTTGAAGCACCAGCCTTGTACTTTAAAGAATAGGTTCCGTCTTCTTTAGTTACAGTTCCGCCACTGGCTTTATCTGCCAATATTGAAACTCCTTGTAAAGGCTCCCCTGTTTCCTTATTGGTAACTTTTCCAGTCACCACATTCTGCGCCATTACACTGCTACAAGTAAAGAGCAGTAGCACGAATAGCATTTTTTGTAATTTTT
>JANOYH010000115.1:0-4033 GCA_031428775.1 Bacteroidota bacterium | reverse complement strand
ACCGCCGCTTGCACAGATTTGATTGATATCCATATTAAACAAAATCATTTCACTCTTCTCCGTTTTAGGAAAACTAGCACTCAATACTGCATACAAAGATTTTCCTGTTCTATCACCATTAAAACTGCAACCTGGAATTTGTTGTTGCAATCCTTTGGCCATATAATCTTTCAAGCCTTGAATGTAATGGTGGTCTCTATCGTGATGCAAAGTGGCTAATTCCAATGCTTTGGCAAATCCTACAATCCCATATACGTTCTCAGTGCCAGCACGCATATTTCTTTCCTGACTGCCCCCATTAATAAAAGGCTTTATTTTTATGTTTTCATTGATGTATAATAATCCTACGCCTTTTGGCCCATGGAATTTATGTCCAGCTCCAGTAATAAAATGCACAGGCGTATTTCTAAGATCAAAAGGAAAATGGCCCACTGTTTGTACCGTATCACTATGAAAAATCGCTCCATATTTTTTGCACATATTGCCTACCGTATGGATGTCTAAAATATTCCCAATTTCATTATTAGCGTGCATAAGTGTCACCAAACATTTCTCTTCAGATTCTTCCAGTAAACGCTCTAGGTCTGTTAAGTCAACATGACCATTGTCCAATATTTTCACATAGCTAAGTTCTGCCTCGCCTGTATTGTGCAAATATTCTACTGTATGCGTAGTAGCATGGTGTTCAATAACAGAAGAGATAATATGTTTGCAACCCAAATCTCTTACAGATGCAATGATGGCTGTATTGCTACTTTCTGTGCCACCACTGGTGAAAAAGATCTCGGCAGGATGTGCATTCAATATTTTGGCTACCGTTTTCCGTGCAATTTCAATGCCCATTCTTGACTCCCTTCCATAACTGTAAATGGAAGAGGGATTCCCGAATTGGGTGGTCAAATAGGGCATCATAGCTGCTAGCACTTCAGGGTCTAGTGCAGTGGTGGCAGCATTGTCTAAGTAAATTCTTTCCATTTGGTCTGATTACTGCGCTTCGTTAATATCCTGCATCAATCTTTTGGCAATATTGGCTGCAGTTGTTTGGAAATTGCTTTCTGCATAAATACGAATGATGGGTTCTGTATTACTTGGACGAAGGTGTACCCAATCATTATCGAATTCAATCTTCAATCCATCAATGGTATTGATGGGTTGTTTTTTATATTTCTTCTGAATCACCGCAAATATCTTTTTCAATTCAGTGTCCTTATTCAGTTCAATTTTATTCTTACTGATAAAATAATCGGGATAACTGCTTCTTAATTGTTTGGCAGTTTTCTTTTCTTTCGCCAGATGGGTTAAGAACAGTGCAATACCAATCAAGGCATCCCTACCATAGTGCAAATCAGGAACAATGATGCCTCCATTGCCTTCTCCACCAATGACAGCATTCATTTCCTTCATCATATTCACCACATTCACTTCGCCTACAGCGCTTGGGAAATATTGTCCCCCTTGTTTTTCAGTTACATCGCGCAAAGCCCTAGTGGAAGATAAATTGCTCACGGTATTTCCTTTCCTATGTCTTAATACATAATCAGCCACTGCTACCAAAGTATATTCTTCACCAAACAGACTTCCGTCTTCGCATACAAAACAGAGACGGTCTACATCCGGATCCACGGCAATACCCAAATGCGCTTTTTGTTTGTTCACTTCATTGCACAATTGGTTTAAGTGCTCAGGAAGGGGTTCTGGATTGTGTGCAAATTGTCCGTTGATGCTACCATTTAGCACCACAATTTCTTCCACACCCAATGCTTTCAATAAAGCAGGTACCGCAGTTGCACCAGTGCTATTGATGGCGTCTAATACAATTTTAAAATTTGCTTTTTTGATGGCATCCACATCAACTAAAGGATAGTTGACAACGGCTTCGATATGTTGTTGTAAAGCTTTTTCGTTTTTCTGATAAGTACCCAAATTATCTACATCGGCAAATAGGAATTTTTCTTCAGCTGCTAAAGCTAATATACGTGTTCCATCATCGCCACTGATAAATTCTCCTCTATGATTCAATAATTTCAAGGCATTCCATTCTTTTGGATTATGACTGGCCGTTATGATAATGCCACCATTTGCTTTTTCAAAAACCACGGCCATCTCAACAGTTGGCGTAGTGCTTAAGTCGAGGTCAATCACGTCAATGCCTAGTGCCAACAAGGTATTCATCACAATGCTTTGAACCATTGCACCACTAATTCTACCATCTCTACCTATAACAACTTTTTTTCTTTGTGTGGAAGCTGTTTCAACTATTTGTTCTTTTAGCCAACTGCCATATGCTGCGGTGAAACGTACCATGTCTAGTGGACTCAAATTGTCGCCCGGCATCCCACCAATAGTGCCCCTTATTCCTGAAATACTCTTAATCAAAGCCATTAAATCCCATTTTTTTGTGCTGCAAACATAATTCAAATTTTTTGTTTGTCTGTCCTGCCTATTTTTGTACCATAAAATCGTCTATGCAGAAGGCTTGGTTTAAAGATTGGTTCAATTCGCAGTACTACCATTTGTTATACCAACACAGGGATGAACAGGAAGCGTTGAATTTCATACAGTTATTGATAGCGCACTTAAAACCAACACTAGGTGCTGCCATGTTAGACGTGGCATGTGGTAAGGGCCGGCATAGCAAGGCCTTAGCTGATATGGGCTTTGACGTTACGGGTATTGACCTATCTGAAGGTTCCATTAATGAGGCTAAATTAGATGAGTCTGAATGCCTTCATTTTTATCAGCACGATATGAGATTGCCTTTTTGGATCAATTATTACGATTATGCCTTCAATTTTTTTACCAGCTTTGGTTACTTTAAAACAAGAAGAGAACACGATAACGCATTCAGAACCATTGCACAAAGTTTAAAACCTGGGGGCATTTTCGTCATAGACTATCTGAATGTAAAATATGCGGAAAAAAACCAAGAAAAAACAAGCACAACTTTGGTAGAAGACGTAAATTTTCATATCAGTAAATGGAATGATGAAGAACATTTCTTCAAACAGATCCAAATCACTGATTCAAATAATAAATCGCCCAAACACTTGTTTACAGAAAGGGTGGCCAAATTTTCTCTAGGTGATTTCACCGAAATGTTGGCCTTCCAAGAAATGCAAGTAATTGAAATATTTGGTGATTACCAACTAGGTAAATACAGTCTAACCGATTCACCCAGACTCATTGTCATTGCCAGAAAAAAGCAAAATAGGTCATAGGTTAATAAGGAATGGTTCCATCCATTATCTTTACTAAATGGCATTGCAAATGATATTATTGGTAAGCATTTTCCAAAATAGTTGGAAATGGATAGAAACTTGGGATAAATATTTGTTTATACAAGTGAATACTGTGTTTACTAATACCATATTTGACCAGTTCTTGCCTATTTATCGAGAAGGATCTATCTGGGTGCCATTGTATCTATTTCTGATGCTGTTTGCTGTGATGAATTTTCCCAAAAAAGCGTTCACATGGATAATTGGAGCCATTGTCACATTTGCCATTTCTGATCAACTGAGCGGACACTTACTCAAACCCTTTTATGCTCGACTTAGGCCCTGTAATGACCCTGAAATGTTTGGGTTAGCTCGATTGATTCTGCCAAGCTGCGGGTCTGGGTTTAGTTTTCCTTCCTCGCATGCAACGAATCACTTTGCTTTTGCCGTATTTATTTATGCTACATTGGGAAATCTGTTGGGTAAATGGAAATATGCTTTTATAGTTTGGGCAGCTTCTATTGCCTATGCCCAAATTTATGTTGGCGTACATTATCCTTTTGACGTATTTTGTGGTACCCTCTTAGGAACTGCTATAGGTTTTACTACTGCTACTATCTACAAAAAACGTGTAGGTCTGATTGCTCCTGAATAATTAAACCATTTTGTATGATTTTGAACCGTTTCTTTTTTGCGGTCTTGGTTTTATGTATGATTACCTGTATTTCGGGAATAGTATTGATTCCATTAATGGACATTGATGCCTCTCAATACGCTTCTATCAGTAGAGAATTGCTAGAAGGGAAGCATATTTT
>JANOYH010000114.1:0-7302 GCA_031428775.1 Bacteroidota bacterium | reverse complement strand
GGAGGATTTTTTTGTGTCAGTTTGTACTAAAAAATTGCTTTTCCTGTCAATGGCATTAATATTGTATTTATAGTATGCTACCAGAGTTTTGAGTTAAAGAGGCTTGGGTGTGACAGTTTGACCAAAGAATTTATATTATGTTGAAAGAGAATTTATTTTTTAGAGCCGACGATGATACTGATTTTATGCCCATCATCCCCATCAACGAACAAGATGGAGAACAGGATAAAAACCTTATTATCCCAGATATTTTACCCATTTTGCCCCTTAGGAATACCGTATTATTTCCTGGTGTTGTACTTCCTATAACTGTTGGTAGGGATAAAAGCATCAAAGCGGTGAATGATGCGTATAAACAAGACAAGCTAATTGGCGTAGTTGCTCAAAAAGATGCCAATATGGAAGAGCCAACTGCTTCCGATCTCTGCAAAATTGGCACAGTAGCAAAAATTGTGAAACTGATTAAAATGCCTGACGGCGGAACAACTATCATCATTCAAGGCAAGAAAAGGTTTGAGCTGCTAGAAATGAAAAGTGATGATCCCTATTTCAGTGCAAATATTCGACTTTTTGCAGATGACGAATTGCCTGTAGCGGATGATTTTAATGCTTATATAAGCAGTATCAAAGACCTTGCTTCACAAATTATCCATTTATCTCCCAACCTGCCAACTGAGGCTTCCATTATTCTAAAAAATATTGAACACCCTTCTTTTCTTATCAATTTTGTAAGTAGTAACTTAAACAGCGATTTAGTTGAAAAGCAAACCCTGCTTGAAATCAATGACCTTCACAAACGCGCAGAACACTTGATCCATATTTTGAATAGGGAACTGCAATTTGCAGAACTGAAAGATAAAGTGACCAATAAAACACGCACTGAATTAGACAAACAACAGCGTGAATATTTTCTTCAACAGCAACTCAAGAGTATCAAAGACGAATTGGGTGGAGATAGTAACGATCGTGAAATTGCTGACATGAAAATGAAAGCAGAAGGAAAAAAGTGGCCTGAAGCTGCTAAAAATCTCTTCAATAAAGGAATAGAAAAATTGGAAAGGATGCACGCATCTACTCCAGATTATTCTATTGTGTATAATCACCTCGATCTAATGCTTGACCTTCCATGGGACGATTATTCTGCGGATAACTACGACCTGAAAAATGCACAAAAGGTATTGGACCACGACCATTATGGAATGACAAAAATAAAGAGTCGTATTATTGAATATTTGGCGGTATTAAAATTGAAAGGAGATATGAAAAGTCCCATTCTCTGTTTTCTAGGCCCTCCCGGTATCGGTAAAACTTCCTTAGGCAAATCTATTGCACACGCCATTGGTAGAAAATATGTACGCGTTAGTTTAGGTGGATTACATGATGAAAGTGAAATCAGGGGACACCGTAAAACCTATATTGGTGCTATGCCAGGAAGGATTGTACAGCAAATTAGAAAATGTAAATCTTCTAATCCTGTTATGATCTTAGACGAAATTGATAAGATTGGAATGGATGGCAGGAGTGACCCTTCTTCTGCATTATTAGAAGTACTGGATCCTGAACAAAATCATAGTTTTTACGATAATTATTTAGAGCTGGAATACGATTTGAGCAAGGTTTTATTTATAGCAACAGCTAATAATATTCAAAATATTCAACCTGCATTGCGTGATCGTTTAGAAATTATTGACCTTAGCGGTTATGCCGTTGAAGAAAAAGTAGAGATTGCTAAAAGGCACCTTTTACCCAAACAAAAAGAAGCGCATGGATTGGGGAAAGTTAACTTTAAAATCAATGAAAAGGTATTAGAAAAAGTCATTGAAAATTATACAAGAGAAAGTGGCGTAAGAGAATTAGACCGTCAACTTGCTTCCATCATGCGCTACCAAGCAAAAGAGCTGGCTACAAAAAACAAGGCAAAGTCGGTTATAACTGCTCCTGATATTGAAAAGATACTGGGTCAAGCTCGTTATAGCAATGAAATCTACAAAACAGCGAATATGGCAGGCGTTGCGGTTGGTTTAGCATGGACCTACGTAGGGGGCGACATTCTTTTTATTGAAGCAATTGTGGGAGATGGAAAAGGAGATATGAAACTCACGGGTAACTTGGGTAATGTAATGAAAGAAAGTGCTTCAACAGCCCTTAGTTTCTTACAAGCCAATGCTAGAAAAAATGGCATTGATCCTGAAGTTTTTGCTAAGAAAAGTATCCATATTCACGTGCCTGAAGGAGCCGTTCCTAAAGATGGTCCAAGTGCTGGTGTTACTATGTTAACTGCACTTACTTCTGCTTTTACCGGTAGAAGGGTGAAGCCCTATTTAGCTATGACGGGGGAAATTACTTTACGCGGACAAGTTTTGCCAGTAGGAGGAATCAAAGAAAAAATATTGGCAGCAAAAAGAGCAGGGTTAAAAGAAATCATTTTATGTGCCATGAATGAAAAAGACATCAAAGAAATCGATGGCACTTTCATTAAAGGAATGAAATTCCATTATGTGAAAACCATGCAACAGGTACTTGAATTGGCCCTTGTATAAATAAAAAGTGATTCTACTAAGAGATTCGCTTTATACCTAGATTTGATTGTTAAACAAGGATCTATTGCGAATTGTTTTATTGATACTATTATTATGCGCATTAAAGCTATCCGCCCAAACTTTGGGCGGTAATGCGGTATTTAATTTTCTGAATCAGCCCAATACGGCACACCTCTCTAGCATTGGTGGCGTAAACAATAGTAGTATTAGCAATGATTTGGGAATGGCCTTTCATAATCCTTCCTTATTACGCAATGGCATGCACCAACAAATCAGTACCAGCTTTTTCAGCTTTGCGGAAGGCGTAAAACAAATTGGTTTAAATGGGGCATGGCATGTTAAAAAAATGGAAACGAATGCAGCTTTTGGCGTGCAATTTGTAGATTATGGAACTATTACACAAACAGATCCTTCAGGAAATGTATTGGGTTATTTTAAGCCCGTGGATTATGTGGTTCAACTTAGCTTGTCAAGAAATTATCATGAAAATTGGTGGTATGGACTTACCACAAAATTTGTTAGTTCAAATTATGGGCAATATCGATCATCAGGAATTGCCTTTGATATGGGGGTTGCCTATTATGACGAAGCCAATAAATGGCAAGCAAGCATTGTGGCCAAAAACATGGGTACCCAATTAAAAACCTACGACGCATCTCAGCCAAAAGAAGAACTGCCTTTTGATTTACAGGCGGGCATTTCTAAAAGACTATTGAAAGCACCCTTTCAGTTTTCACTAACAGCACACCATCTACACAGATTGAACATTTTATACAGTGATTCCAGTTTCAATGCGTCTGAAGGGAATGATGCTACTAAAGAGAATAGTGTGACACAACAAGTACTATCTCATCTTGTTTTTTCTACAGAAATATTTTTGAGTGATAAGTTACAAGTAAATGCGGGGTTGAACCTATTGCGTAGACAGAGTTTAAATGCCTATTATAGTACAAATGGATTAAATGGATTTACTTTCGGCTTTGCATTATTATTGGATAAATTACACGCACGTTATGCAACTGGATTTTATCAACAGAATTTATTTCATCAATTCTCTTTGAACTTTAATTTGAAAGGCGATCCGCTTTAGTGGCTTTAGGTGCAGCAAGAAAAAAGAATTCTGTTCCTTCTTCAAAATAATGTTGAAATTTTTGAAAGCTAAGGGGGGCGTTGTCTAGAAGCCAATCCTGCAATAAAAATAGTTGGTAATTCAGCACTTTGTCAAAAAGCTGATAAGCATCTTTGGCAGAAAAATCATATGCTTCACCTCCAATTTTTCCGCATTCAAATACTAGTATAGGTTGTGAGAAGGCAATCGTTTTAAGGGCTCCTTTAATGGCCAACAATTCACCTCCTTCAATGTCTAATTTGATGAGTGCTACTTTTTCTGTGTATGGAATAACATGGTCAAGACAATCGGTATGCACAACAAGATTACTATCAATTTCTTGTTTACTATAGCGCCTTTTTTTGATTCCACTCAGTGCATAATTGGAATTAACTAGGTTGAAACTGGTGATTCCCTTTTTATCGGAAATGGCCAATTGAGAAATCAATACATTATTGCTAAACCGCTCTTCTAATAATTGAAAAAGAGCTGGAATTGGTTCAAAAGCATAGTGTTTGACAAAAGGAGATTGAGCCACCATCATCGACAATATTTTTCCCTCATGCGCACCAATATCAATGCATACACTGTTATTGCTGCAAACCTTTTGGATGACTTTTTTTGTCAGTCGATCATACCGCTCATTTTGCGTAAGTGCAATAGGAGAAAAAGACAAAAGCTTTTTTGTAATTAATTTTATTTGTTCTGGTATTCTCAATTAGGCTTCGTTTCTGTTTCCAAGATAATTTTTCCATTTATCAATAGCTTTTTGCATATCGTCAGGAATAGGACATTCAAAATGCATTTCCTTTCCAGTCACTGGATGAATAAAGCCAAGTGTCTTTGCGTGCAAGGCACAACGCGGACATGCTTCAAAACAATTTTCTACAAATTGTTTGTACCTAGTATAAATGGTGCCCTTGAGTATTTTATCACCCCCATATTCAAAATCATTAAATAGGGTATGGCCAATATGTTTCATGTGCACCCTTATTTGATGGGTTCTTCCGGTTTCCAATATGCATTCAACAAGGGTAACATAGTTATAGCGTTCAATAACCCGATAATGCGTAATTGCGTGTTTACCAATTTCCCCATCTGGATAAACATCAAACATTTTTCTATGTTGCTTATGCCGTGCAATATGTCCTGTAATAGTTCCTTCGTCTTCTATCATATCGCCCCATACCAAGGCTTGGTATTTTCTTGACACAGTATGGTTAAAAAATTGCTTTGCCAAATGCGCAGCGGCTTCTCCCGTTTTTGCCAATACAATTAAGCCCGTGGTATTTTTATCAATCCTATGCACCAAACCAAAGCGTGGTAATGTGTCTTCATCTAGGTTGGGATTTTGTTGTTTCAAATAATAAGCAACCCCATTTAATAATGTGCCGGAAAAATTCCCAACACCTGGATGGACAACCATATTGGATGGTTTATTGATAATCATTAAAACATCGTCTTCGTACACAATATTTAAAGGGATGTTTTCAATTTTCAGTTCAGTATGATCTGGATTGATATAGCTTAGGAAAACGATTTCATCGTCTGGCTTTACCTTATAGTTTTGCTTAACAATTTTGCCATTTACGGTAACAAATCCTGCTTCAATGCCATTTTGCACTTTATTACGCGTAGCACCTTCTATATGCATCTTTACGAATTTATCTATTCGTAAAGGCTCTTGCCCCTTATTCACTCGAAATGATTTCCTTTCAAAAAGTTCTTCCGATCCCTCATCAATGATCATGTCTGCCGCTGTTTCCATTTGGCAAAAATAGGAATGTTCTCCGATATGCCCATTTTGTGTATTTTTACTGTATGCAAGAGCAAGTGCAATATCACGACCTTGGTAAGCGCCCTTATCAATCTGTATGGGATTATCAGGAGCAATTATTGAAAGAGAATACGGATATCAAAGCGGCATTTAGGAAGATGGGCGATGTTGCAGCCGACCAAGTTCCTACCAACCATCACCTAATATTTGTAGAACATCCGGCTGTTTACACATTGGGAAAAAGCGGAAAACCCGAACACTTGCTCATTAGTGAACAAGAAATGAAAGACAAGGGGATTGAATATTTTCATATCAATCGTGGGGGCGATATAACTTTTCATGGCCCAGAGCAATTGGTGGGTTATCCCATATTCGACTTGGAAAAATTTAAGCCAGATTTGGGTTGGTACCTTAGAAATTTGGAAGAAGTGATTATTCTCACGATGGCAGATTATGGTTTAGTTGGGGAAAGGAGTAAGGGGGAAACGGGTGTTTGGATGGAAACGGACAATTCAACGAAAACTAGAAAAATTTGCGCCATGGGAATTAAGTGTAGCAGGTGGATTAGCATGCACGGATTTGCTTTTAATGTAAATACAGATTTGAATTATTTCAATTATATCATACCCTGTGGAATTGAAAACAAACAAGTAACATCTTTACAAAAAGAATTGGGTGTTGCTGTTCCAATGGAAGAAGTGAAGTATCGTGTAAAACGACATATGGAAAAGGTATTCAACTGTTCATTGTTTAATGATTAACCTGCTTATTTATTGCTAGCTTTTTCTAAAAATACAATAAATGCACTAATGGGCTTGGACCATTATTTTATTTTTTTCAATCATTTTATCATCCTGATAAACTTCAAATCCAAACCAACCAACATGCAGAAAATTACTTTTGTCTACATATAATTCTGTTTCTCTTACTTGATTCATTTGAAATAATTCGATACCATTTTCGTCATAGAATATGATTCGGTATACATGATGTTTTGCATTGGGCAAATGTATGGTGATATTGTTTTTCAGGTTACTATATACAAGTTTAGATGGTTTGAAATAAATAGTTGTTAAATAGGGATTTGACGAAGACAATTGATTTGATTTAATGCTTGCAGATTTTTCTCCTTTATTGATTAAATGGTCTGCGGTGTTCAATGTTTTTGAAAAATAATAATTTCCCCCTTTTAAAACATAGAAAATACGGTAGTACCAGTTACTATCTGCATTTGCTTTTTTGTCTACAAATTCATTCTCATACAAATTTGGGTTACGAGCCCAAATCAAGGTTTGAAAAAAATCCTGATTGGAAGATCGTTGCACAGAAAGTTTTATACAATTTTTATGCGGGTTAATCCAGCTAACTATAACCTTCCCTTTTGAAATTTCTTTGATTTGGAAAAATGGAAGTATTTTCTGCGCATTCAATGCATGAGAAAACAAATTGAAAAGGATCACAATAAAAAGGGAAAGCCGTTGTTTCATGAATTGCAAATATAATTGTGAATTCTGATTAATAAGGAAGTACACCCGTTTTTAGGGATAGATTACCTTGCAGTCCGCCGCTATGTATAACAAGCACTTTACTATTGTCTTCAAAAAATCCATTTTTAATAAGATCTTCCAATGCATAAAAAAGTTTCCCCGTATATACTATGTCCGTTGGAATTCTTTCAGTTGCCCAAAAATGCTGCATGAAGTGAATTAATTCAGGTGGATGTTTGGCAAAGCCTCCAAAGTGGTACCCCTCTATCAAACGAAATTGCTGTTGCTTATTTGTCGGCACCAAATCAGTTACAGCATTTGCTAACGTTGGATTGTTTTTTTGTGAACTGATGCCAATGATTTTTTGTGCTGGGGTTGCTGCAATTAAAA
>JANOYH010000113.1:0-1549 GCA_031428775.1 Bacteroidota bacterium | reverse complement strand
CCAGTTGAAAAACACTCTTTTAATATCTTTATTTGCGGTAAACAAACTTATTTACAAACGTAGAAACACTTTACTTATTATTACCCGATTAAATGATTGATAACAATAAAGTAAAATTGCACAATAAAAATGTATCTCCATATACCCCTTTTGGGGTATTTTTAAGAGTATTATTTATTGTAGTTTGACATTATTAATATGCCTTTCTGCATCTCGAGCAGTTTTTTTTTCCAAATTTTTTGAAAATGCGTCTGTCAGATTAATTCCAGTTTGATTTGCCAGGCAAAGCAAAACCCACAATACATCTGCCATTTCATCTGCCATGTTGTGGTTTTTATCACTTTCTTTAAATGATTGTTGGCCATAAGTTCTAACCATTATCCTTGAAAGCTCCCCTACTTCTTCCATCAAAATACCCAGGTTGGTAAGCTCACTGAAATATTTTACGCCGATATTTTTTATCCAGTTGTCTACATCTGATTGTGCTTGTTCTAGTGTCATTATTATATTATTTGATTACACGAATTTTAAAACACGAATTTCACGAATTAAAATACAATTCTCTTGGATATAAATGAATTCTGTCCAAAGTTTGCGATAATGCCTAATTGCAGATTTGAAGCCTTTAAATAATTTATCGTCTGCTTAATGAATCCGTTTACAATTAATGAAGTTGCCTTTACCTCTAGAACGATCGAATCATACACAATAAAATCAGCTTTGTATGAATGCGGTAACCTATATCCTTTGTATGTGATATCAAATCTTCTTTCCCTTCGATAAGAAATATTGTTTCTTCTGAATTCAAATTCAAGTGCATCTTTATAAACAATTTCACGAAAGCCCATTCCCAATTCTGAATGAACTTCCATGCACAGTCCTACTATTTTATATGATTCCTCTTTAAGGATTATATGAGACATGCACCAGAATTAATGATGCTAATCTAAACCAGATTTTAATAAGTAACATGGTGAATGCGTGCGAATTTTCTTTTCCGAACAGTGTTATTTTCTTTTCAATTTGTGTAATTCGTGTTTTCAAATTCGTGCTTATTCTTTATTCTTCGTATCAATCCAGATCGTTACCGGGCCGTCATTCAATAATTCCACTTTCATATCTGCTCCAAATTCGCCTGTTCCTATTTTTTTTCCCAGGTCTGATTCCAATTGCCTGATCAACCTTTCATATAAGGGAATGGCCACTTCGGGTTTACTGGCCTTTATATAACCCGGCCTGTTTCCCTTTTTTGTGGTGGCATGCAAAGTAAACTGGCTTATCAGCAATATATCCCCCTCCATATCTTTTAAAGAAATATTTGGCACATTGTTTTCATCATTAAAGATCCTAAGGTTCGCAATTTTATTACTGAGCCATTCAATATCATTGAGATCATCCTCATCTTCTATGCCTACAAATACCAGCAATCCTGCTTCTATGGCGGCTTTTACTGTTCCATTGATCGTTACACCGGCTTTTGATACACGCTGAATTACTGTACGCATCTATTATTAAATTTCCTTAAAGGTATGCAGCAACTCTTATTTAC
>JANOYH010000112.1:0-3424 GCA_031428775.1 Bacteroidota bacterium | reverse complement strand
CCAACAACATGAATATTAGATAAATTTGCCGCACCACTAATTGCATCTTGAAGTTCTACTTCATTCATTCCAAATTTCGATTCTTCCATGGCAATATGCACTTGCAATAGACAATCAATAATTCGATTATTTTTAACTGCTTGTTTATTGATTTCTTGCAAAAGCTTAAAACTATCTACCCCATGTATCAAATGTACAAATGAAGCGATATATTTTACTTTGTTACTTTGAAGATGACCAATAAAATGCCAATGAATATCTTTAGGAAGCGCCGCTTGTTTATCCACTAGTTCTTGCACATAGTTTTCTCCAAAATTTCTTTGTCCCAGTGCATACAATTCTTCTATGTCTTCCTTTGGTTTTGTTTTACTAACCGCCACTAATGTAGTAGATAGTGTGCCTAAGTATTGTTTGATGGAATGATACGCTTCTCCGTTTATTGGCATCTTTTACATTTTAAAATCATTGACCTTTTTGCAAAGCTAAGTCATGTCTTTTTTTCCAAATGACATTTTCCAACAATAATAATTGATTATAAGCTGGTGTATAATAATTAAACATCCCTAGCTTCAAACTTGAAGCCCATCTTTTATAAGGATTGGGAAAATAGGATGGTAAATTAGCAAAAAATAAAGCAAATTTTTCTTCTTCTATTAAGTTTAGCATGGATTGTTTAGATTCCATTTGAATCAAAGGAGGAGTTTTTCCAAAACGATATAATGTAGTACTCAACATAACTTTGTCGAGAAAATTGGTTGTTTCGGCAAGTGATTTATACGCATCAGCAATTAAGACTGGTCTATATATTTCTAATGCCGGTATAGATTTTAATTGCATTAATCGAGATAAATGGTATAATATCAATGGAACCCTTTTATACCATGGAGAAATATAGGCTGGTTCAGTCAGATATTGTTTATTTTGAAGCACTTGAACAATTAAGTTCAAACTAGCTGAATCGGCTTTTGTATAGGGCAGTTCGTACTTATTTACAAAATATAGAATGTTAGACAAAACGGATATATCTAAGTCAATGGGCATTTTATTTCCAAACCAGGTAGAATAAAAAGGCATATTTTCATATTCAGGATAGGTATTATTAATTTTCTTAAAAGTTCCATTTAAATATCCCTGCATTAACAAATGAACTTTTTTAGCCGTTTCTTTATCCGTGTCTAAAGCAAGCATAGAAATAACTGTATCATCTAAATCGTCTGGCAAAGCACTTGATTTATCAAACCAATTCAACCAACCACTATTGGGAAAAATCAGTTTTCGATCAGCAGTCCAAAAATTATACGTATCCCTCCCATTTTTGTTTTTAAACAAATTGATCACTGGCGCTCCACTTTCAATGATTTGAGTGGCAATTAATTGATCAGATTGGTCAAGAAAAAGATACAAATTACGAAGTGTAAAACAAATCAACCCGATAAAAAAAGGGTTGAAATCCGCTTTCACTTGCCCTTTATTCATGGTGTATTCCCGATAAGATTCAAAGCTACCAACTGGAAAATAATTTGCTTTCTGAATTTGTAAAGTTTGTATTCTTTTTAATAACAAACTTGCAGTTATTGAATCATTGGTATTTGCATACAAACTACCAAAGCATAATATTGATCCCACAAAAATTAAGACTAGTAAGCGCATAAAATTAAAAATACTTATTATTATACACAAAAAAGCCCCCATCAAGTATCTAACTTTTTGAGGGCAGTATAAATCAATGGTGTTCTAATGTAGGGGTTATCAATTAACTATTTTAAAATACTTCTACTAATAACAATTCTTTGCACTTCACTGGTTCCTTCATAAATCTGGGTAATTTTTGCATCCCGCATCATCCTTTCTACATGATATTCTTTTACAAATCCGTAGCCACCATGAATTTGTACGGCTTCTGTAGTTACCCACATGGCAGTTTCACTAGCAAATACTTTTGCCATAGAAGAACTCAAAGTATAATCTAAACCATTGTCTTTTTCCCATGCCGCTTTCAAACAAAGAAGTCTAGCAGCTTCAATTCTTGTTGCCATATCAGCCAACTTAAACTGAATAGCTTGGTGATGCATAATCTCTTTTCCAAAAGCTTTACGTTGTTTGCTATATGCCAAAGCCAGTTCATAGGCCCCACTTGCAATACCAAGCGCTTGTGAAGCAATACCAATTCTGCCACCAGCTAATGTTTTCATCGCAAATTTAAATCCATCACCATCAGATCCTATCCTATTCTCTTTGGGAACTTTTACATCAGTGAACATAATGGTATGTGTATCACTCCCTCTAATACCCAATTTATTTTCTTTGGCACCAACCATCACGCCTGGCCAGTTTTTCTCTACAATAAAAGCGTTAATACCATGGCTGCCTTGTGCAACATCTGTTTGGGCAATAACTAAGTATACTGACGCGGAAGAACCATTTGTAATCCAGTTTTTGGTACCGTTTAGCAAGTAAAAATCTCCTTTGTTTTCGGCAGTAGTCCTTTGGCTTGTAGCATCACTGCCAGCTTCAGGTTCACTTAATAGAAAAGCCCCAATATATAATTCGCCCTCTTTTTTACCCTGTGCTAATGGTGTTAAGTATTGTTGCTTTTGTTGCTCATTCCCAAATTTTTCCAGGCCCCAACATACCAAACTATTGTTTACACTCATGCAAACACTGGTGCTTGCATCTACTTTACTGATTTCTTCCATTGCCAACACGTAACTTACAGTATCCATGCCACTACCTCCATAAACAGGATCAGTCATCATACCCATAAATCCTAAATCAGCCAGTTGCATCACTTGTTCTTTGGGGAATCTTTGTAATTCGTCTCTTTCAATAACACCAGACTTACACTCATTCTGCGCAAAATCTCTAGCCGCTTTTTGAATCATTAAATGTTCTTCAGTGAATTCGAAATGCATATAATAATAATTTATTTGTAAAAATAGGGAATGGAACTGAATTACCTAACAATTGTTAGTTATCAATAGAATCTTATCCTACTTAGTTTCAGATATTATTGAAATATATTAAATTTTTCAAATACCCATATCTGAAATCAAAGAAAAAAGGCTGCCCTTAAGGGGCAGCCCATTTCTTTAACGGTGTACGGATTAAAACTATTTGTCCATTAGAATCTTTTTAGCATTATACTTAACATTTTCACCTTCAAGTGTTAGGATATAACTATTCATTCCTTGTTTCTTCTCAACTGCTACTGGAACAGTATTGTCTCCTACTTGAGCTGATACCGACTTAGTAAATACAGGTATTCCAGTTGCCGCATCACGAAGTGCAAGTGTCAGTTGCATCGCTTTTGAAGCTTTGAAACTAGCTGTAAATCTTCCATTTGATGGGTTAGGGTAAACATTCATTTCAGTTGAATTCAGACTAGCTAAATAGCCAACATCAATTTTAGAGAATGCAGCATTTG
>JANOYH010000111.1:0-8397 GCA_031428775.1 Bacteroidota bacterium | reverse complement strand
CTTAACAAGGTTTGTCCAAGGTCAACCGTTGGCTTCACAGATTTTCGTTCTAAAGTTCCCAGCACTTTTCTGTCGTAGTTACCATACTGCGAGCCACTGTAGACTGTTTTATTATCGCGCGTATCAACCTGAACTTGCATTCCATCACCTCCGTTAATGGATTGATAAGGATTTAGACCAGAATCGTACCAATCGTATGATTCACGTGTTGTGCTCAACCCAAACCAAGTGCCATTATCTTGTAAACCACCATATACTTTATAGGGTTTAGCATTATCAACTGCTATATTGTAAAATTGTCCAACTGCAACCGTATTGGCTTTGAACCAATGAGCCCCATCGTCGTATGATAGATTACATCCACCATCATTTCCATTAATAATATGGCTGTCTTTTGTTGGGTTAATCCAAACAACATGATGATCTGAGTGAACGGTTTCTTTGCCAATATTTTTAAAAGACTTGCCCCCATCAACACTCAACATCACATTTAAACCAGTAATAAATACTTTGTTGGAATTGGTTGGACTAACAAATATTTTTCCGAAATAATACCCATAGGTACTATAAAAAAATGAGGGTATTGAATTGTCATTGGTCTTTTTCCAATGCACTCCATTGTCTTCACTCCTATACACTTCACATCCAATAATGGGTGTTTCAAACATAGAAGCATTTGCATCAAATAAGAAATCCCAAATACAGGTTGGTTTTAGTTTGTCGATTTTCACCATTTCTTTGATACTACTAGCCGTGTATTTTGAGGGAAGCCCATTTCTTCTATTACCAATAAAAGCAGTTAGTTTTTTATCGTCCAACGCAAGAAATTGTTCTTTATTCAGGTCTTTAAAATCTTTTAAAACATAACGAGTGGTGTCAACTTTCTTAACCCCTGTATCTGGCATATGAAATTGATTGTCTAAAACGGCATACACAATATTGGGGTTATGGGGTGAAACTGCTAGTCCAATTCTTCCAACGCCATCTCCATTAGGAAACCCACTTTCAGGAGTGGAAACCAAAGTCCAATTATTTCCGCCATCAATACTTTTAAAGATTCCACTGGTCTTTCCTCCTTCTTCAAAATTAGACGCAGTTCTTGTTCTGTACCACATAGCCGCATAAAGTTCATTCGGATTGGCCGGATTAATCTCTAAATCAACTGCTCCAGTTTTATCGTCTATTGCTAGTGTTTGTTCCCATGACTTTCCACCATCAGCAGTTTTATAGATTCCACGTTCTTTGTTGAATGAAAAAAGGTGCCCCAGTGCCGCAACCCAAACGGTATTGGGGTCTGTTGGGTGTAATTGAATTTTACCGATATGATGGCTCTCAGGCAAACCAAGATATTCCCAGTTTTTACCATTGTCGTTTGATTTGAAAATGCCAATACCGGCATAAGACGACCTACTACTATTGGCTTCACCAGTACCTACCCAGATTGTTCTGGTTTTCCAGTTAACCGCAATATCACCAATGGTGAGAATATCCGAAGAATCGAAAATAGGTTTAAAACTTTGCCCATTATTGGTAGTATGCCATAATCCACCTGAAGCATACGCTACATAGAATTCGGTTGGATCAACAGGATTGGCATCAATATCAACAACCCTTCCACTCATGATACTGGGTCCAATATTTCTAAATTCATTTTGTGTCAACAACGATTTTTTTTGTAAGGCTTTACGCTGTTCAGTCGCTTTCATCCTCTCAGATGCAGCGGTTGGTTTTACTTGTGCAAAACCCGAAAACGCAAATAATAGGGCAACAATAACAGAAGCTTTTCTCATAAATTTGTTAATAATTGGTAATTTAGGAGGCCTAATTTAGTTATAATGCGCTACTGTCTGTTAACATTCTCACTATTAATTTCAATGGGTATTTATGCGCAGTGCAAAACCTTTAGAATTGCATCTAATGGCGACACTTTAAATTGCACTGATGGCAAAGGAATAAAACAAGGGAAATGGATGGTTCATGCAGACCCTTTAAGAGGTGAGCCAGGCTATGAAGAAGAAGGGATTTTTCAAAATGACCGTAAAGAGGGTATCTGGAGAAGGTTTAATTTAATGGGTGATATTATGGCTGTAGAAACCTATCGATGGGGTTTGAAAAATGGGCGAAGTCAATATTTTTCAATACAAGGTATTGAACACGAAGAAAATTGGCGGGCATCAAACCCTTCAAAAGCATTTGATACTATTGATGTGGTAGACCCTGTTCAACCCAATAAATATGAACGAGTAATCGTAAAAGTAGATGGCAATTCCTTAAGACATGGCATCTGGAAATATTATAACCCAATGTATGGCAGCATCATCAGAACAGAAAAATATATATTGGACGTACTACAATCCGAACAACCATCAGGAGTGATTAATACGGTAGATTCTACTAGTGCAGACACCCTTTTATTGAAAACAACCAAAGAAGCCGAAAAAGCCAAACCAAAAGAAGTGGAAGAATTCGACAAAAAAAATAAAGGGAAAAAGACTAAAGTAAGGGACGGTAAAACCGGACAAAATTAATTTATCTTTATCTAGCAACCATCATTGATTAATAAACGTATCTCATACTATTAATCATATGATTGAAAATCATTTGGAACCATAATAGTATTTATAGCAATTTGCCGCAAGAAACGATAGACGTTTTCAGTCTGATTAAGGGTTGTTGTCAAAACAATCGATTAAGCCAAAGGGAGCTTTACCAATGGCTGCATGGTTATGCCATGAAGATTAGCTATCGGTATATCCATCAACAAGAGGTTGCTGAAGAAATGGTCAGCGAAGCTTTTATTAAATTTTATAAGAATATTGGTCAATTTGATTCCAATAGACAATCCGATTTAGAAGCTTTGCTAAAAGCTTGGTTTAAGAGAATCTTAATCAATACCTGTATTGACCATTTAAGAAAGAACCAATTAAAATTGGTGAGTTACGATGTAACCATTGAAACGGAGAATATGGCTGAAAAGCAACAAACAGGGTTAGATAAGATTGCTTATCAGGAAATCATTGCTGCCATTTGTTTATTATCTCCTGTTTATAGAACCGTTTTTAATTTGTTTGTGATAGAAGGATTTAGTCATGAGGAAATTGCCGACTTATTAAAAATTAGTATTGGCGCATCAAAATCAAACTTGTCAAAAGCAAGGGCCAATCTCAGAAAAATAATTCAAGGTAAAACAGAATACCAAAAGTATGCATAGTTTAGAAGACGATAATGAACTGGATAATGTAGCTAGAAAGGCTGCCGTTGCATTTGATGCACCGGGTTTAGCCAACTGGAACAAAATGCTAGTAATGCTTGACTATGAAATGCCACAAGAAAAGCAAAAGAAGCGCTTTATATGGTGGATTTTTCCTGCTATATTATTTGGTGGTACAGCAATCTATTTATTTACCCTTCCACAACCTGAAACTAATAATACTAAAAACACAATATCCACTGAAATAAAACCGGAAATTATCAGTAATCAAAAGAGCAATCAGCAATCAAATCAAGATAGCAACCTAAATAAAGAAGGCAACCTAAATAAAGAACCAAATAACATTAGTCCTACTGTCGCAAAAAATGCCCCATTAAGTCCTAACAATTCAAACAATATAAAAACAAAGACTTCAAAAATCAAGACCATTGCAACCAACAATACCAATTTAAGCAATGCCGTTTCTTCTATTGAAACACCAACACAGAAAACAAACGAAACTGTATTAAAAACTGAACTTGCAACAACAGATACAATTTCTACTTCAACTTCTATTTCAACTGCTACTGAAATTTCAACTGTTACTGCTACAAATTCAACTTTAGAGTCAATTAATCCAGTAGCGGAAATTAGTAGAAAAAAAGTCTCCCAAAATAATCAAAAAGGATTTTTTATTGGTTTAACTGCGGGTGTTGATATAAGTACCGTTAAATACAATTATCAAAATGGTATGGGTTATAATTTTGGTGCTCAACTTGGTTATCGATTTAACAAACATTGGTCAATCCAAACTGGCGCTATTTATACGAAGAAAAACTATAAGTTAAATGGCTCAGATTTCCATCCGCCAAAAGGAAGTTGGATCTCAAATTATACTTTAGAAACTGTTTCAGGAGCATGCTATATGTGGGATATTCCTCTCTTGGCTACCTACCATTTTAATGGGTCTAATAAAAGGAATACCTTTTTATCTATTGGTAGTTCTTCTTACATAATGAAAAAAGAGGACTACAATTATTATTATATCGTAAACAATCAACCCTATTACAGGTCGGCCCAATACGAAAGTAACGAACAATATTTGTTTTCAATAATACATATCTCTGCCGGTATAGAAAAAAATATTGGAAAAAACTTAAAAGGCATCATTGAACCTTATGCAAAACTACCTTTAGCTGGTGTGGGTTATGGAAGTATTGAACTAAGTAGTTTTGGAATTAACCTTTCTTTACAATACAAGCAACCTAAAAAGAAATAAGGCCGTAATTAAAAAAAAGTAAACAAAATAATAT
This sequence comes from Bacteroidota bacterium, assembly GCA_031428775.1. GTDB lineage: Bacteria > Bacteroidota > Bacteroidia > Chitinophagales > Chitinophagaceae > Sediminibacterium. The sequence goes on along the minus strand of JANOYH010000111.1, from coordinate 3,894 downwards.
GCCAACTAAGCCAATTAAATCAATCCCTTTTTTATTTTTAAGTATATGTGTAACCATTCTATTCCTAAACTCATGTAGTAAAGGGGATAGTACCCCAACTCCAGTAACACCTCCTATTGTTGATGTATGTGCTGGAAAAACGATCAGCGTTTCAGGGGCAACCACATCAGTTACTGACCCTTGCAGTTCATCAGGTAAAATCACCATCACCGCAACTGGCAGTACTGGATTTACTTATGGAATTGATGGGGGAACTTTTCAAGCATCCAATCAATTCCTATCTGTTTCTGCAGGTGAACATACCATTACTGCTAAGGATGCAGCAGGTTGTGCTCAATCAACAAAAGTAACCGTATCCGCTGGCACTGCTGGTCCATTATATACTGCGGTTAAGAATTTAATGTCGGTCAATTGCTCAAGCTGTCATACTGGAGCAACCGGTGCAGGATCAAAAGACCTTTCAACCGATTGTAATATCATCGCAAATAAAGATCGAATCAAAATTAGGGCTGTTGATGGAAGTCCTTCTTTCATGCCTCAGGGTGGTAAATTAAGTGCTGCTGACATGAAAAAAATTACTGATTGGGTTAATGCCGGCGGTAGATTCAGCGATTAAGATCAATCTATAAACTCAATTAATTTTTAATAAAAAAGCAACCAATATGGTTGCTTTTTTATTCGGCAATAACTTCTATAAAACTATTTCAAATTTTTCTTAAAGAATTGATTGAAAAAAACAAAGTGGTAATCGATTGATTTATTCCAATAAATGAAATTGTGTTCTCCTGGCCTTTCAATATAATCGTGTGGAATTTTAAGTTTGACCATTTTTTCATGAACCGCCCTATTCATTGACATAACCCTGTCTTCTGTTCCACAATCAATTAAAATAGCTAATGAATCTTTGGGATATTGTTCAATGGTATTTAGTACACTCCAGTCGTTCCAATACTTTTTATTTATTTCGGTATCACCCAATCTTTTCTCCACTCCATAACCTACTGTAATTACAGTTACATGCAGTGCACCACTAGTACTTCCACAAGCACCAAAAATGTCAGCATGTCTAAATGAAAGAAATAGGGCACCATGGCCACCCATACTTAGTCCACTGATAGCTCGTGCTTTTCTATCTGCAATGCTTTTATAATTAGCATCTATATAGGTTATCAACTCATTGCTTACAAAAGTTTCGTATTGAAAACTACTATCAATGGGACTATCAAAATACCAACTGGTATAGCCTCCATCAGGACATACTACAATCATACCATACTGATCTGCCAATTCTTTAATATGAGGCACTTTGATGATCCAATTGGCATATGATCCAAATGCACCATGAAGCAAATACAAAACAGGAAACCGCTTATTGTTTTCATTATAATTTGAGGGCGTGATAATAACTGTCTTGATATTTTTGTGCATTTTATTACTATACACTTCAATAGAATCAACAGTTGCAGCTTGAGAAAATGAAAAAGCCAATACAAGCAAAATGAATAAAAATGAAAACTTTTTAGATTGCATATTTTAAAGGATATTTTGTTAAATTAAAACTATGGTACTTTTTTCAAAAATTGTTTGCATCAAAATATTTTTTAAAAAAAAGTAACTGGTAGTCGATACTATTGCTCCAATAAGCCGAGTTATGTTCTCCTGGACGTTCAATATAGTCGTGGTCTATTTTTAATGTCAATAATTTTTCGTGTAAGTTCTTATTCACTTTATAAAAAAAGTCGCCCACTCCACAATCAAAAATAAGTTTCACCGACCCATTTTTCAAACTGTCTACCATTTCAATGACAGTGTTTTTATCCCATACTTCTTTATTGGCACTGTATTCTCCTAAAGCCTTTTTGAGTGCCCAATTATTGGGAAAAGGCCTAAAATCAACGCCTCCCGCAATACTACCAGCTAGACCAAATATATGTTGATTTCTTAAGGCCAAATACCAAGCGCCATGCCCTCCCATACTCAATCCTGTAATTGCCCTATGTTTTTTATCGGCTAGGGTTTGATAATGTGCATCTACATAGGGAATTAAGTCTTTAATGAGAAAAGATTCGTAACGAATGCTGGAATCAAGTTTACTGTCGAAATACCAACTATTGGCTCCATCAGGGCAAATGAGTATCATATTCAACTCTTCCGCCTTTAGTTGCAAATTTGGAGCATCTCTTAACCATTGTTTATAATTCCCTCCATAACCATGCAACAAATACACGGAAGGGATCAGCACTTTTAATTTATTTTTTGGTTGAATAATCACAAATTTCACTTCCCGCTTTAGGCTATTACTATAGAATTTAACCGTATCAACAGAAGCGTGCACTGATATACAAACAAATAGGAAAAGAAAGAATAAAAAAGGCATTTTGGTCATCATGGTAAAAATTAAAGTCACTTGAAATTAATCAAGTGACTTTAATTTAAAAAAGATATTTAGTTTATTCCTATTATTTCTTTTTTTCCATGGCTTTTTGCATAGGGTTAATACCTGTGCTTTGACCCCTTCCAGCAGTTGCACCAGCCTTGAAAATGACAAATTTGCTACGTGTAAGTGTTCCAAAAGACGGCCAACTGTTTCCAAAATGAAATACCACTGTTCCAATTTGCAATGTGTTGAAACCCAACTTCTACATACAATTTAAAATCAATCATAGCTAGCTTTCAAATTAATACTGACATTTGTAGTATTAAAAAATGAATGTTGAATGGTAAATAGTTTGTTTCAATGGCTTTCGGTGTCGCTTTTAGCCCTCATACACCCATTTTATGTTTCAGTGATAGATATCAATCATAATGCAAAAGAAGCCAACGTAGAAATCAGCATTCGCATTTTTACGGAGGATTTAGAGGCCACTTTACAAAAATACAGTACCACTAAAGTGGATATTGCCCACCCTGTAAACAAAGCCTTACTTGACAAGCAAATCAACAATTATATTGAACATAAGCTGCAATTAACCGTGAATGGTCAACTGATGGCTATGAAATATCTTGGACATGAGATCCAAATGGAAAGTGTGTGGATTTATACAGAAATACCCTATGTGTCGCAATTTAAAAAATTGGATATTATCTGCAATCTATTATTTGATTTCCAGACTTTACAGAGCAATATATTTCATGTAAAAACCAATGGGCAGGAAAAGAGTTTCAAATTGGATTATCCCAAGAATACTACTAGTTTTGAATTTTATACAACAAAAAAATAGTCTCATTATTATTCAAAACTTAATCAAAATTCTCAATTAATTTTTAAGTCGCTTGATAAGCTCACTAATAATTTATCAATTCGATGATGGTCCATGTCAATGATTTCAAACTCAAAGATTTTCCAGCTGAGTTTGTCTCCTGTTTTGGGAATGCGTTCTAATTCGTTGATTACAAATCCTGCGAGTGTATCAAAATCCTGGTCGCCTTCCATCATCCATGCTGTTTTATCGAAATAACTTAAAAAATCATAGAAAGGTATTTGTGCATCAACTAAGTAGCTTCCGTCTGCTCTATTTAAGATTTCAAAAGCATTGTCTTCGTGTTGTGGTATGTCGCCAACAATCGCTTCCAGTATGTCATTCAGGGTAATCATTCCTAGTACGGTACCATATTCGTCCACAATGAAACAATGGTGCATTTTAGAATTCTTAAACTGCTCCAAGACTTGGTAGGCTGTATTGTTTTCTGGCACATACATGGCAGGTTTCAAGAGTGTATCTACAATGGTATTTTCAGAAACAACAATAAAGTCTTTGATAGCTACCACTCCAATAATTCTATCGATTTCGCCCTCGCAAACAGGATAAACAGAATGAATGACATCATCCATAATGGTTTTAATTTCTCCTATATTTTTTTTGCTATCAATCCAAACAATATCGCTTCTATGCG
>JANOYH010000110.1:0-10929 GCA_031428775.1 Bacteroidota bacterium | reverse complement strand
ATTATTCGAGCCAAAATTCAAAAACAAATTGAGATTCATTCCATCATTCCAGATGAAATTTCTGAATTTCCTTGGGCGGGCCACCTTGGCATCAAATTAGCCCACAGACTCATCCCTATTATTGAACAGAATAACAGTACCTTAATTTTCATCAATACAAGGGGCATGAGTGAAACTTGGTACCAAACGCTTCTAACCCTTGCTCCGCAATTGGCAGGTGCCATTGCCCTACATCACGGAAGTATTGAACCCGAATTACGCGCATGGGTAGAAGACGCTTTGCACAATAAAAAATTAAAAGCAGTAGTCTGCACGGCTAGTTTAGACCTGGGTGTGGACTTCCGACAAGTTGACGCAGTGATTCAAGTAGGCTCCCCTAAAGGCGTTGCTCGGTTTCTACAAAGAGCAGGCAGAAGTGGCCACGGACCGGGCGAAATTAGTAAACTCTATTTCCTCCCCACACATTCATTGGAATTAATTGAAGCTGCTGCACTTAAACAAGCCATCAAAGAAGAAAAAATAGAAAGCAAAGAACCCATGCTGCTTTGCTTTGATGTATTAATCCAATACTTGTGCACATTGGCTATTGGAGAAGGATTTTATCCAGAAATTATTTTCGAAGAAATTAAATCTAGTTTTTGTTATGCCGAGATTAATAGAGAAGAATGGAACGAAGTATTATTACATATCACTCAAGGTGGCATTGCGCTAAACCAATACGATGAATACCATAAAGTAATCATAGAAAATGGCTGTTATAAAATTATCAGTAGAAAGATTGCCATGCGACACCGTATGCATATTGGTACCATTGTAAGCGATGCTATGTTGAAAGTGAAATTTTTGGGCGGCGGCTATCTTGGCGTGATTGAAGAATATTTTATCAGTCGACTCGTCCCAGGTGATACCTTTACATTGGCCGGAAAAAATGTGGAATTGGTCATGATCAAAGACATGGATGTATTGGTACGAAAATCGACTGCTAAAAAATCCATTGTCCCCTCTTGGAATGGAGGTAGGATGAGTCTAACCGCAAATCTGGGTGAGGTATTACGACAAACCTTCAATAAAGCATTGAAAGATGAAACAGAAATAGAGATCAAAAGTCTGCACCAACTTTTTCAAACCCAAGCTACGCTATCACATATCCCTCGCAATCATGAACTATTAATAGAACAGATAGAATCAAAAGACGGATATCATTTGTTGGTATACCCATTTGAAGGCCGTCAGGTGCACGAAGCAATGAGTGCTATTCTTGCATATAGAATTGGACAACTAATGCCGATCAGTTTTTCCATAGCCATGAATGATTATGGGTTTGAATTATTGAGTGACCAGCCCATTCCAGTAGATGATAGCAATGCGGCTGATTTATTTAATACGACCAATCTGTATGCCGATATTCAGAAAAGTATCAACAGTGCAGAAATGGCAAAACGAAAATTTAGGGATATTGCAGTAATTGGCGGATTGATTTTTCAAGGATTTCCCGGCGAGCACAAAAAAACAAAGCACATACAATCGTCAGCCTCTTTACTTTATAAAGTGTTTGAAGAATATGAACCGAATAATATTTTACTCCGTCAAGCTTATCGAGAATTAATGGAACAGCAGATGGAAGAACAAAGGCTTCGTACGGCATTAGACAGAATGCGTAATAGCAATATTGTGATTCGTTTTCCAAAGCAATTCACTCCGCTTGCATTTCCAATAGTGGTAGATGGATTGAATAGAAATAGTTTGAGTACGGAAAAACTGGAAGACCGTGTTCGTAAAATGCAAGAACAATTAAGATGAACGCACCAACGCTGTATAAAATATTGGATCAAAATTGCTGGTTGTCGCCCGAAAGGGCCATCTATTGGGAAGAGGAGCAGGCTTTGATTGTATCGGATTTACATTTTGGAAAGACTGGTCATTTTAGAAAAAATGGCATTGGGGTTCCACAAGCAGTTTATCAGGAGGATTTACTAAGATTAGTTAACCTGATCAGTTTTTTCAAACCCAGCAAAATCATTGCCGTTGGAGATTTGTTCCATAGTGTAGAAAATCTGGAAATGGAATTGTTTTCAAAATGGAGAAAAGATTTTAGTGAAATGGAATTTGTATTAGTAAGGGGCAATCACGACTTATTATTAGATAGCTGGTACGAGAAAAACAATATTCAACTGGAACAAAATAATTATTCCATTGGTCCATTTGCTTTTGTACATGACCCTAATGATGCTTTATCAAATGATCATTCTTCCCCATCAGAAGAGGTATCCTATATTTTCTCTGGACATTTACATCCGGGAGTAAGTATTTCAGGTGCAGGAAAACAAAGTCTACATTTTCCCTGTTTTTATTTTACGCAAACAAATGCCATACTTCCAGCATTTAGTAAGTTTAGTGGAACGGCAACGGTGAAAAAGAAAAAAGGGAATACGATCTTTGCTATCGTAAATCATACGCTCATCGAAATTGAAAAGGGAAATTAGACGATGGTAAAAATTGCTTATCACCCATGTTACGCACATTCCCTTCCTGAAGGCCATAGATTTCCAATGATGAAATTTATTTTAACTTTTTTAGTTTGTTCAATTACGTTGATGCTATCTGCACAATTTAGTATTTCCGGAAAAGTAATCGATAGTATTACGAAGCAACCTCTAGCTGGCATCAATCTATTTTTAAATCATAGTTCCATTGGTACCAATAGTAATGCCAATGGAGAATTTATTTTAGAACATATTCCGCAGGGTAAGTTTGAACTCATTATTTCTTCTTTCAATTATGAAACACAAGTCATCACAATTACAAGCACCCAGGTAAATAAAATATTTCGAATTTTATTGAAACCATCTGCACAGGAATTACAGGAAGTAATTGTTCAGCCATATGATGAAGATGGATGGGATAGATGGGGCAAATATTTCAATACCCATTTTCTTGGTAGTTCCTCGTTGATAAAACAGTGCTCTTTAGTAAACCCTGATGCCGTTAAATTCAAATATGTTCGTAAAAACAATATGGTACGGGCTTTTTCGAATGAACGATTAATTTTTGAAAATAGAGCATTGGGTTATAGAATCAAATACCTGTTGTCGAAATTCGAATTTTATTTGTCAGAAAGCAGTTTCGCTTTCAGTGGTTATCCATTATTTGAAAAACTTGTCCCAAAAAATATAGAAGAAGAAAATACATGGCTAAAGAATCGTGAAGAAGCTTACAAGGGTTCAATCCTGCATTTTTTCAGGTCGCTTTACCAAGATAAATTAGTAGAGGAAGGATTTGAAATAAAGCAAATGTTCAAAGTGAATGACCAAGAAATTCAAAGGGCCACAAAATTGTATAAAACGATTAGTAAAGCAAATAAAGATTCTATTAGTATTCCAATTCACCCGGATAGTCTAGACTATTATCAAAAAGCGAGTCGACTTAAAATAAATGAATACAACATCACTTTAAACACCCTCCTTACGAAAAATGATTTAGTAGCTCCGGTAGATAGTGCCATTGATTTCAATGCACAAAATTTCAGATTCAATGAGTGGCTACATATTGAGTACACAAAAAAGAAAGAGCCCTATGAGTATAGCAAGCTTTTTTTTAGAAGAGCAAATCAAGAATATATTGCAACAGATATCAACCTGACTTATCAAAAAGGGGTTTCTATTTATCCTAACGGAACTTTTTTCAAAGGCGATAACATTTTCTTCGATGGCTATTGGGCTTGGTGGGAAAAGATCTCAACCCATCTTCCAGTGGATTACTACCCTAATCTAAAGAAATAAAAATTTAGGAATGTGGTTTTTTCTGCAGGGTTAAATAATCGATATAATAAATCAAACGCACATTGATTTCATTGCCGTGTGGTTGCTGAAAAACTTGTGCAAGGTTCTGAGTATATTTATCATATTGCAGTCCATTGATTGGAAAATCATTGCCCAAAGCATTCTTCCATCCAATGATTAATTTACTACCATACTTGAAATCCCAGGTATAAAACATGTCTAAATTAAAGGCATTGAAATTCTGGTCTTTACCATTGGCAAATGATCTGGGTATGTAATCACCATACTCGTCAGTATAAAAGAAATTACTATAAAGTACTTGACTCCAATAGTGCCTTGCGCGCATGGAGATATTCATTCTGGAATTAAAATTATAGATTCCGTTCATGATGGTTTGCACACTAATATTTTTTCTTCTTCCGGCAACTGGCTCGCCATTGGATTCTCTAAATGCATACCCATACTGGCCATTATCTTGTGTTCTAGTAACGTCTAAGTCTAAACTAAAATGTTCATTAAACCGGTAACGGGGGCCTGCTTGAAACACATAATAATTGTCTTTTGGAAAACCAGGCGCATCGGCATAGCCTAGATTATATCGGAAGAAAAAACGTTTCCTACTATCCGTACTTCCACTAAAGCCTGCATACCAATAAGGTTCTCTTTTCATCACTTTGCCTTCTGTGCGCATTTCAAAAAAGTCTTTCTGCCAATCGGGCTGATAGGAAATTTTGAAACTAGCATCCCAGAAATTTTTGAAGAATCCAAATGCAGATCCACTCATGATTAAGTTAGAATACTTAAAGGGCTGATAGAGGTAAGTGGGTGATATAGAAAATGTATAATTCTGACTCAAAAAATGTTTGGTTGGGGTAAACACATAATAGCCAAATTTTCCAATGGTAGAAACTTCATTGGGTGCTTGATTATATCCTAGATCGTTAGGGTCATATTTTTCTGATTCAATATTGGTATGTAGACTATACTGCCATTTACCGCTCACTTTGCCAATATGCATCACATGCTTAAATCCATCGTATTTATCAACGCCAGTAATGGAACTGTATCGGCCCTGCCATAGAAAATTATACTGATTTTTTTTATCGTAGAGATTTACATCAATGCCACTGACATTGGCGTTTCTTGTGCCCCCACTTCTCCAAACATTGGTATTGGTAAATGCGAGTGAGCTTCTGCCTCTCAATGCCTGATCTAAGACAATAATATTGTAGTTAGTCAGAGGCTCTGTTTCGATACTTTTTGTAACACCGGATGTTTTATTGGTAATTTCAGCATGCATAGAAGCTGCAATAGCATTAAAAATGCCGATGCCCAATTTAGATTTATTTCTTCCAGAAAATTTTGTGGCGTTATACAATTGGGTAATCCCGGGGTTGGAGACTATTTCTAAATTGGGGTCATTGCTTGCAGCTGATTTAACAGAATTATATCCAGTAGGAGTAGCTCCCACCCTTCTTGAATAAAACAATCCCGCTTTATTGAACAATTCCAATCCCTCTGTAAAAAAGGGTCGATTTTCTTGAAACTGTACTTCATAAGGGGTGAGATTTAGCACCACATTATCAGAGATCACCTGTCCATAATCAGGTATCAGTGTGGCGTCAAGTGTAAAACTTTCATTGATACCATATTTTACATCCATGCCTCCATTGCCTAAAACGGTTGTTTTTTTGGTACCATCTGGATTAGGCGTTGTTCTCACACCCGTTGTTACATAAGGAAGAAAAGACAATCGAAGGGGTGGCGTAATATGATCAACTCCTGCAAGGTTACCAAACTGATTTACAAAACCGTTTTGGTTGGGATCAACCTTATTCCAAAAACTGCTTTCATTGGTTCTTCTGTTATAGCGTTGAAAATTTACCCCCCAATCCTGTGCATCTTTTTTAGAAAAACGCAATGCGGAGTAAGGGATTTTAATTTCTACTACCCAACCATTTTGTTGTATGGTTACTTTACTTTCCCAAACTGCATCCCAACTATAGTCGGTTGGTAGTCCAAATTGTGAAATCATATTGGCAACTAATCTACCATCACTCTGTACATTTCTAGCTGTAACCAAAAATTGAAAGCCGTTTTGATTGTCGTTATAGGTATCGAAAAATACGCTGAAAAAGTCGATGTCTTGTCGTTGTTCTCGATCGCGAGCCGTTAATTGTTTGCGGATTTTTTGAGGATCATCCTGCAAAAAAGCTCCCACATAAACGGCTTGATCACTATAGAGGATACGCACTTCAGTATGTTCTCTTGCGTTATCTCCATAATTCGGACTATTCACAATAAAACTATCTGCAATAGCGGACTTCTTCCAGATTGCTTCGTCTAAAATGCCATCAATCTTTATTTGGCAATCCATTTTTAATGCCTGAATGGTTTTTTCTTGAGCCTGAATGGATAAGTCAAGTAATAAAAAACAAAATAGAATGAATAGCTGCTTCATAAAGGATGGCAAATTTAAAGAAAGCCGACCATGAACTTATTGAAAAGGGATAAATGGTTTTACGTACAAAAAAACCGCTTCAATATTTGCATTGAAACGGCTTTAAAAGTTCAAAAATTAAGAAAATGATTAATTCATTTTTTTCTTCAGAGTTGTTACTTGTTCTTGGAGATTGTTCACCATTCCTGCCAATTGTCCAACATCCCACCTTGGACCCAGATTTGCTTTTTGAAGGATGTACACTGCTTTCCACACTTCTAATACGTCTTCAGAGCTAACATTATAGGGTTCGTATTGGGGATTATCACTGATTAATGTGAGTTTATTCTTAACCCGGTTATTCTTCATGATGCGCTTATAAACAACGCCTTCGTTTCGAGAAAGCACTACATAGGTATTGCTGTTTTTTACATCGTCTAAGTCTTCAAGTCTTTCCCCTACAATGACACTACCACTCGGTGTAGGCAACATACTATCGCCCAATATTTCAAATGCACGGTATTGTCCAGGGGCTAACATGGGTAGGGTGAAGGTATTGAGCTCGTCAACGAATTCGGGATCCGCATAACCAGCCAAATAACCAGCAGCGGCTTTTACAGGAACAAAACTGATGGTAGCAATTTCTGCCTCCATCTTCAGCATCCTCCTTTTCTCTAAATAGTTGCCCCCATTATGAGTGATAGACAAGTCTTTAAACAGAAATTCCTCCAGGCTAATCTTAAAGATATTGCTGATGGCTTCCATCACTTCCAAACGCGGCTCGGCACGTTCTTCTTCATAAGCACCAATCAAAGACCGTTTGATTTTGAGCTTGTTGGCAAATTCTTCTTGAGTCCAGCCGCGCAGCTTGCGCAGGTAGCGTAAATTCTTTCCGGCGTTTGACATAACTAACTGATTTAGCTGCAAAATACTAAATTATTTAGTTTAAACAAATTTATTTTATTTTTTATTTTTTGCAAGACCTTTTATGTTAATCCTGCTACTAAAAACAGGGAAGGCCTTATCTTGCATCCATGGCAAAGACAAAGAAAGCAACACAGCCCGTGATCCTCATCACAAACGATGATGGTGTATCGGCTCCGGGTATTAAAGCGCTTACAGAAGCAGTAATGGGTCTAGGAAAAATTATTGTGGTGGCACCAGATAAACCCCAATCTGGCATGGGGCATGCGATTACCATTGGACACCCTTTACGTTTACAAAAAACCATAGGAATAGAAGGTGTGGAAACTTATAGCTGTAGCGGCACACCTGTTGATTGTGTAAAGCTGGCGGTAGATAAAATCTTACATCGCAAACCTGATGTTTGTATCAGTGGCATCAATCATGGTGCCAATCATTCTATTAATGTGATTTATTCTGGAACCATGTCGGCCGCTTTAGAAGCATCAATTGAAAGTATACCGAGTATTGGGTTTAGTTTATTAGACTATAGTTTGGATGCAGATTTTGAAGCGGCAAAAATTTATGCGAGACAAATAGTTGAATTTGTTTTAAATAATCAGGGTATCGACAAACATTTATGTCTAAATGTGAATATCCCAGCTGTTGATGCCAAATTGATTAAAGGCATTAAAATATGCAAGCAGGCTTATGCCAAATACGAAGAGAAATTCGACGAGCGCAAAGACCCACACGGGCGAAAATACTATTGGTTAACAGGCGAGTTTGTCAATTTTGATAAGAGCAAGGACTCAGACGACTGGGCGCTAAAACACAATTATGTAAGCGTGGTTCCTGTTCAATTCGACCTTACGCACTATGAATTGAAAAAGAAATTAGAGAAGAAATTGAAATAAGATTTGAAATAATCAGTTGCAAAAAGTTGATACAATAATGTTGAAAAAAGACAATTTAGTATTCGGTCTAACCCTTGGATTCATCACCCCTATTGTTGCCATGTTTGCGTATTATTTAATACAATTCAGGCTTTTTAAGATCAGTGAATTTTTACAGGTGATGATGCAACAGAAATCACTGATGTCGGGCATCATCAGTATTTCCTTATTAGCCAATGCCGTCATCTTTACACTATATATCAACAAACATATAGACAAAACCGCAAGGGGCATTTTTATTGCCACTTGCGTATATGCTTTGGTTGCTTTGGGGATTAAGTGGTTTGGGTAGTAAGATTTATCAATATTTTTAGAATATTATATTTCTACATAACAAAACTAATCTCCCTTCTCGCTTTATAAACCACGGTCTTTCCGTTCTGCATAGCAGCACGCCACATGGGTCCTTTTTTGATGAGGTTCTCTGCAGCTTCTTTTGTGCCATAACCAGGATCGTTTAGTGCATGTACACTGTTCACATTGCCAGTTTTATCTACTATAAACTCTACACTAACTGTGTATTTCCCTTGAGGCGCATTTTGTTGTTTTAGAAAGTCTGTTTTTAAATTGCGCTGCAAATATTTTTCCCATGCTACGGTACCTCCAGGAAATTCTGCTGGTATTTGTGTTACTGTAAATATCTTTTCATAGTCTTCTTCTTTTTGAGAAGCTATTTTATTTAATTCATTTGCCTTAGTAGTAATCTGCACCACACCATAACTAGCTTCTGCGCCATATTTTTCTACCGCTTTTTCTCCTTTTAACACATCTACTCTGGCTATACTAGATGGATCAATTTTAGCCATTCCCGCACTATCAGATAGAATTCCATCTATATAATATTTAACTTTGGGGTCAATCCCTTTAGTAGAAGAACTCATGATCTTGACGCCATAATTACTAGGGCTACTAGACTCATTTGCAATATTGGACTTTGACTTAATAAGTATAACACCATTCTTACCAGCTTCTCCATAAAGGACAGTTGCAGATTTGTCTTTCAAAACATCAATTGACTCAATACTGTTTGGATTGATTTGATTCATTGATCCAGCAGGCTGTACCTTACCATCCAAAATAATCAATGGTTGTTTTTGTGTTGAATCATTCCCTTTTATTTGAACCTTTGTCCCATCTCCTTGAACTATATTATCAAAAGTAACAGTTACACTTGAACTAGTCTTCCCATTCAAAATAATAGTAGTATCCTTACCACTATTTTGCATTTCAGTGCTTTTCAAATATTGCTGCACACCTTGTAAAATGCTATTTGCCATTTTAGTTTGATATACAGGATCTTTCATGTTTGCAAGATCTGTTTGATCAGTCATGAAGCCTGCTTCAATTAACACTGACGGACATTTCACTGCTTGTAATACCCAAATCCCTTGACTACGACTTTTTATGCCCACAAATGGGTAGTCATTATTTTTCAACACATTCCCAATCTGCTGTGCAAACATTTCATTTGCACCATAGTTCACCGCTTTTTCTTTGCTGGCTATATAAATTTCTATGCCCTTTGTTGGATTTGCTGTTGGCTTTTGCTCTTTAATAATAGGTGCTGCGTTATTGCAATGCAGGGATATAAAAAGATCTGCCTTTAACTCGTTTGTAATATTTGCTTTGTCTACCACTGTTTGAGCTTTATCCGCATCTCTTGTTAAAAGAATCTTGATGTTCGGATTGGTATTCGCTTCCTTACAAGCTATTGCTAACTGCAGTGTCAATGCCGCTTCTGTACTTTTACCATCAATGCCTTTGGCTCCTATATCGGCACCACCATGCCCTGCATCAACTACAATGGTATAGGATTTGTTTAAAGTAATGATACCTGTTAATGGAACATTGGTCAGACGAAGATCATTCCCCTTGATTTTATCAACCACCGTTTCCATTAATGAGCTCACAGATAGGGGCTGTGCTGTGTTGATTTCTTTGCTTCTAAAAGCAAAAAGAACAAGTACTATTGCTAGAAGGGGTAAAATGACTAGCCTTCTTAAATACGTAAATCTTGGATTTTTATGATTAGTGATCATTTGTAGTCGTCGTTTAATGGGTGAAAAGAAAAATGGATTGGTCATGGCATAATAATGCTGGGGATAGGCAGCAGTTAAAAGCATTTGTGCTAGCGATGCGCTATCTCCATTCTGCACGGCTTTTTTATCTGCAATGAATTCGTGGATCATTTCCATTTCTTTTTTCAATAACCAAAAGAAAGGATTGAACCATCCCACCACCAAAACCAATTGAATCAAAACCTTGTCAATACTATGTTTCTCTTTCACATGCGTTAACTCATGTTCAAGCATTTGCTTTCCGGCTTCACTCTTTAGGTCGATTGCATTATGCCAGAAAATATATCGGAAAAAAGAAAAGGGGGCCCCCTTCGCTTGGGTAAATATTAAATACATATCCCCTACATTTTTGCAAGGATATTCTTTGAGTAATTGATAAAGACGGAAAAAAGAAACCAACATCAATACCAATAATAGTGCAACACCTGCACCATAAATAAATATCAGTCCACTCTCCCAACTAAACTGAAACCCACTTCTCACAAGGCTTGCATCAATTTCAGTATTGTTGTCCGCTACTATCGATAGTATTTGCATTACCTGACTATCTGCATCAACTGGTTTATTCCACTGAATTTTAATAAGTGGTATTAACCACGATAATCCTAGTACCCCCAATAAATAAAATCGGTTGTACTGATGAAAACGCTTGTTGCGTAGCACCTGCCAATAGTATCCCATCATCACAGCACTACAAAGGCAGACTTGTAAAAAATAATAGGCGATTGGTAACATGGAGTTATTTTTTGTGTTTTTTAATTTCTGTTAACAAC
>JANOYH010000109.1:0-57080 GCA_031428775.1 Bacteroidota bacterium | reverse complement strand
AACGTTTGAAGGAACAATGCCCTTCCAATTTGGACCTGTAACTAGATAGTTGACTGCGATGGTATCGCCTGTTCTTGAACCAGGCGAAGCAAATACATTTGTAAAAGCATCAAGCATGGGCATCATGTAGTACCTGCCATTCGTGTTAGGTATTGATAAAACCACAGCTTCGTTTGTTATGTCACAAAAAGCAACAGAATAGTAGGTATCTGCATTAGGACGTACAACTTGTCTATTTAAATAGGTTGGGAAACCACTCTTATGTGAAAACTGATTCATTGGGGCGCCAGCGAAAGATGCAGTAGCATAATTAGTAGATTGTCTTCGGGTTATATCTATCAACACTAGTGGCAAGCCATATGTAAAAGCCTGTTTGGCCACATTAATAGTGTCTATAATATCATTTTTGTTAGACTTTTTACAAGAAGCTAAACTAAGAATGAGCAAGGGATATACAAACTTCATTAGAGAAAAATCTATTTTCATAATTTTATAAATTAATATATAAGTAAGTCGAGATCAATATACTATTATTATTTTGATACTGAAAAATAAGTTTGAAAAATTTCAATTTCATAGTTGTAAGCTTTGATGAGGTAGTATTTGCTGGTATTAGTTTATCGCCGTAAACAGATTGTATTCATTTTGTTGATTTTCCATTGAAAATTGATTTGTTGAATTAGGGAGGATAATGTTATCCCCCCTTAATTCATGTGATTTAATTTGAATTCATTTCATTGCAGGGTTTACAGATCGGAAAGCACCTCTCAAAGACTCTTTCAAAACCCGCCAAGCCTTTAACAGTAATCCTGCTTACTGGTACACCCCTTTGAATGTTACCTAACTGGATGTTTTTGTAAGTAAATACAAACCATCCTCTATCAATTTGAAATTGAGATGGTTGATTGTTTTTTAACAAATAGCCGTACTTACGTAGTCATTCAAATAGTTTATGTTCCCCTTCAGGAAACCTTGACATTTTAGCCACTTCTGCTATTGCTATCATAAATAAAAAAGATGTTTTCAAGCACCAGAGATACATGATTGGCACTTCATTTATTATGCTTACAGCCATTCTAAGCAGAATTTTGCAACACAGTTTTGAGCCTGATAGCATTCAACCATACGACTTTTTTATCCCGTTATATTTTAGTGGTATCGTATCAGCACTACTTTTAGTAAATGATATTATAAAGAAGAAAAACCCAATTCCTTACACTATAGTAATGGTCGGCTTGCTTGTATATACAATTTTCTATCATGTTCGTTCCACAGAGGTTTGGCAATCTGTAGTGCGTACCATTGGCGATACTATTTTTTGAAAAGAATTTCAATATCTAATCATTTCTTAACTTGAAAGAATAATTATACTATCACCGACAAACAAGCCGATTGCTGGTTTTCGACAACTGCGGATCTTATTGAGATAACCATACAGGTATAGTTTTAAAAGAATAGCCGGTGCATAGGGCGGGCGACACTCACTTGTTCATCAGCTGTAGTGAAATACGTTTGATGGAGGTTATTTTCACAATCTCACACGTTACCGGTAATTTTAAGCGACACAAAATAATTATACAGACAAGTAATACAATGCGGACATTAATTTCAACAATAGTTCTTATATGCTCATTTACCGATATTTTTGGACAGCTAGAAAAAACCAAACTCAAAATCACACCTTTAACAGGTGACTTTTACATTTATACAACTTATAATGTTTATGAAGGAAACTACATACCTGCTCACGGAATGTATCTTCTAACTGAAAATGGGGCTGTATTATTTGATACCCCTTGGGACACAACACAATTTCAACCATTGCTGGATAGTATTAAATTGAAGCATAATAAAATTGTTACTATCTGTATTGCAACTCATTGGCATAGCGACAGAACAGAAGGGATTGAATATTATAAGAAGCAAAGAATTAAAACATATACTACTACTTTGACAGACAAATTCAGCAGAGAAAATAATAAAAAAAGGGCTACGTTTTTGATGACTAAAGACACAGTTTTTAATGTTGGAAAATATTCCTTTGAAGTATATTATCCAGGAGAAGGACATACCGCAGACAATATTATAGTTTGGTTTGACAAAGAAAAAATATTATATGGTGGCTGTTTAATAAAAGGTGCAGATGCTGAAAACTTGGGTTACTTAGGCGATGCAAATGTTACTGAGTACGAAACAACATTAAGGAAAGTGCAAATAAAATGCCCTAACCCAAAATATATTATCGTTTCACATCACGACTGGACTAATCTAAATTCATTAAAACGTTCAATCAAATTGGCTAAAAGAATAAAAAAGAAAAAATTTTGATACCTCCAGAGGCTTTGCATTATTTGGTATTATGATGACCCATATGTTTGAAGGCTATTTGGCAAGTATGACACCTCCTCAATATTTGGTATTTAATATTAGACCAGAAAAAAGGTTCGAGTTCTTTGAAATTTATCTGGAGATTAGTGTTGTTATTCCTCATGGGGTTTATTCATCATATTCATTATAGAGGCGATTTTATATATCGTTATCAACCTTTTTGGACAGCAACCGACACCGCTTTGAATGGCAACCGCAAAAAATATAAAAAGCCCCCTGCTAAAAAATTCTATACTAATGCACAAAACACGCTTTACAAATACAGAACATCCAAAAAAAACATGCCTGAAAAACGGGGCTGTTTTCAAATTGACAACTCGCTGACAACTAACCTTTCTTTATACTGGAAAAAACCAAGTCGTTCAGAAAGGCGATAATCTCTTTTTCTTCTTTTGTTTTTCCGAAATCTGTAAGTGACGGAAGGTTATACATGAAGAAATTTTGATAATGAGCCATTTCAATAATAGTGGAAGCTAATGACTTTGGATATTTGTATTTAGGACTGCATTCTAAAATGATATTTCCTATTACGGCACATAAATCTTTATAGGGCTTAAAAAATTGTTGTTTGTTGTCCTCACCTACTTGTTTTGTTAAATAAGCTTTTGACCCCTCTGCAATTACAATTTGATGTAGTAAGCCTTCATTTACATAACTGGTTTGTTTATCATCCTCAATAGTAGCAGCCAATAGTTTTATTACACTTTTCAGTTTTACAACGGGGTCTTTTATATTATTGGTGTGAAAACTAATCTGGAATTCAACCCAACCCCAATACCATGAGGTTAAGTAAATCAACAGCTTGTGTTTGTTTTCAAAGTAGCGGTAAACCCCTGCTTCGGTTGTGCCAATATCTTCCGCCAACTTCTTAAAAGTAAATGCTTCAAAACCGTTTTTGTAAATCAATTGGATACTATGCTTGATAATCTTTTTGCCTAACTCCGACCCTTCGGGAATGCGGAGAAACAAAGCCTCATTCATTTTTATCTGTAATTGTAGCTTCATAATGCCTTTTTTATTTTGCACTTAAATCATTGCGGCAAAGATAGGATAAAGTATTTTACAATTATTTATGATAGCAAAGCTATCAATATCAAAACTATTCCTATCTTTATCGATAACAAAAATATACAATCATGGAGATGAAAAATATGTTCAAGGAATTAAAGCACGACCTACCGGCGAGTATTGTCGTGTTTTTTGTAGCGGTTCCTTTGTGCTTAGGTATTGCCCTTGCATCGGGTGCACCGCTATTTGCTGGTATTATTGCAGGTATTGTTGGGGGCATTGTGGTTGGGGTTGCAAGCGGTTCACCCTTAGGTGTAAGTGGGCCAGCAGCCGGTTTAGCTGTTATAGTTTTAACTTCTATTGCATCACTTGGTGGTTCGTGGGAGGCTTTTTTAATGGCAGTTGTTTTGGCAGGAATTATCCAACTCATTTTAGGTTACGCCAAAATGGGTTTCATTGCCTACTTTTTTCCTTCCTCTGTTATTAAAGGTATGCTCACGGGCATCGGACTTTTAATAATCCTAAAACAAATACCCCACGCTTTGGGTTGGGACAAAGACATTGAGGGAGACGATGCTTTTTTACAAACAGACGGACAAAATACTGTTTCAGAAATATTCAAAGCGGTTGACTTTGTAACTCCTGGAGCATTACTAATTGCGGCTATTTCATTGACTATACTTATTCTTTGGGACAAAATACTTATCAAAAAGCATAAAATATTTCAACTAATTCAAGGGCCAATTGTAGTCGTTATGCTAGGCATTCTGATGAACTATTGTTATCAAAATGGAATATTGAATTTTAGTTTAGCGGCCGACCAAGTAGTAAGAATTCCCGTTCCCGAAAGCTTATCGGGATTTTTAAGCCAATTCGCTTTACCTGACTTTTCTTCAATCACAAATTTTGAAGTTTGGAAAATTGCCTTTGTTATTGCTATAGTTGCAAGTTTGGAAACACTGCTTTGTGTGGAAGCCACCGACAAACTTGACCCCGACAAAAACATTACACCAACCAACAGAGAATTAAAAGCACAAGGCTTAGGCAATGTGATTTCAGGTTTAATAGGGGGTTTGCCTATTACACAGGTTATAGTTCGCAGTTCGGCAAATATCAATTTCGGTGGCAAAACAAAAATGTCGGCAATACTTCACGGTTTTTTCTTGCTGATAAGTGCCGTAACTATTGCAAGCGTATTAAATATGATACCCTTATCAAGTTTAGCCGCCATTCTTTTAATGGTAGGCTACAAATTAGCAAAACCCTCCCTTTTCAAACAAATGTATAAGTTAGGTTGGGAGCAATTCGTGCCGTTTACGGTTACGGTAGTTGCAATCCTGACAACTGACTTATTAAAAGGTATTACAGCAGGAATGATTGTTGGCGGTGGCTTCGCCTTGTATCATAGTTACATGAACTCTCATCACATGAAAGAAGAAATCAGCAACGAAAACGGCACAAAAATTTACCGACTTGAATTAGCCGAAGAAGTTTCGTTTTTCAATAAAGCCAGTGTTGTTAAAGCATTGGATAGCATTACTTCAAATTCAAAAGTAATTATCGACTGCTCAAAATCTAAATCTATAGCTTATGATGTACTTGAACTGATAAAAGATTATGAGAGCAATGCAAAATCAAAAAACATCACCGTTGAGAAAATAAAATTTATAGAACCCTCTTAATTCTTAATCAATCAAAACATTCATAAACAATTACAAATAAAATGAAAACATTAACCAAAGAAATACAATTAGCCATAACTCCTACAATGGCATTAGAACTTTTAAAGAAAGGGAACGAAAGATTTGTAAATAATCTGAAAGTAAACCGCAACCTTTTACAACAGGCAAACGAAACATCTGACGGACAACATCCTTTTGCTGTTATCCTCAGTTGCATTGACAGTCGAACATCAGCTGAATTAATTTTTGACCAAGGTTTGGGAGATGTGTTTAGCATTCGTATTGCAGGTAATATTATCAATGAAGATATTTTGGGCAGTATGGAATTTGGTTGCAAAGTAGCAGGATCAAAAATCATCGTTGTGTTAGGTCATACAAAATGTGGAGCAGTAAAAGGTGCTTGCGACCATGTAGAAATGGGCAACCTGACTGCCTTGCTTACTAAAATAAGACCTGCCGTTGATGATGAAACTACCACAACCGAAAACCGCAATTCAACCAACGGGGAGTTTGTGGAAAAAGTGGCAACCATCAATGTAAAACGGACGGTTAAATCAATAATGGAACGAAGCCCAATACTAAAAGAAATGATTGAAAGCGGACAAATTGGAATTGTTGGAGGCTCTCACGACATCACAAATGGAGTAGTAACATTTTATCCAGAGACTATGAAATAAGTTCACAGTTTGTAAATGAGAAAAGGACATTTCAATTTAGGGCGGGTAAATTTTGAACACCGTTTCCGTCTTAAACAACTATGGCGGCAATCATACTATGGGTATTCGAATAATCATTTCTGTTCCCTCACCCAAACTACTCTCTACCATAAAACTGCCCCCGTGTCCCTTAGTGATTATATCATAGCTGATCGATAAGCCAAGACCTGTATAATGTCCAGTTGGCTTAGTGGTAAAAAAAGGCTGAAAGATTTTTGCTTTTACTGCATCTGTCATCCCTGTACCATTGTCGCGAATCCTAATTTCCATACTGTCATTTGTTTCATCTGGTTTATATAAAATCTTAGTGGCCACATGCAGTTTTGGAAAATAAGTGTTTGTCTCGTCTTTCCATTGTTGCTGTTTTTCATCCACCGCATAAAAGGCATTGATAAATACATTCTGAAATACCCGTCCAATGTCTTCCGATATCACTTCCATCTGTACAGAATTGGGGTCTAGGTCCAGCGTTATTTCGCAAACAAAAGCCTGATTTTTAACCAGCATACTATTATAACTCAGCTGCGCATATTGGTTACATAAATTGTTGATGTCAACCGAGTGTCTTTTACCATTACTTACCTTAGCATGCTCCAACATGCTTTTTACAATGCCTGCAGCCCTCCCACCATGATGGTTTATTTTTGTAAGGTTCCCAGTTAACTCGTCAACTAATTCTAAAGCATCAATCATTTTCCCCTCCTCTAAATATTCCTTGAGCTCATGCATCATCTCTGCACTTACTTCAGAAAAATTATTGACAAAATTCAAAGGATTCTGGATCTCGTGCGCAATTCCTGCTGTTAGTTCACCTAGACTAGCCATTTTCTCCGACTGTATCAATTGTGCTTGGGTGGTTTTTAAACTGTCTAGCGATTGTGATAAGGCTGCGGTTCTTTCTTCCACTTTATGTTCTAGATTTTCTGCATATTCTCTGAGTCCCTCGTTTGCTTTTTGAAGCGACTGCGTCATCTGATTAAAATTAACTGTCAAGTCTCCAATCTCGTCGGGTGAACCAACCAAAACCTGCACTTTTAAGTCGCCATTATTTACCTGCTTAACCCCTGCAAGCAAACGCTTCAAAGGCTCCGATAAACTTTTTCTCAATAAACCTGGCAGTACAGTAACAATAAAAAAGGAAGCTACCGCAATGATAATCAGCATCTGTTTCAAACCATCCTGTTGCAACATTCTCGCGTCTATTTCGGTAGGAATTAATGGGGGGAAAAAGACCAAGGTAACCACTGTTAGAAACGTTACTACTGTTACAAAACTAAAGCCAGCGATTTTTATTTGAAAGCTTGCTGGAACCGCCGAAAAAGTAATATAAATAATGATTTGAGCGAGGTTACAAAGCCAGATGAGGATGAAAAAAGTCCAATATCCCACAGGACTATAAAAGCCAAATACCACAGCCACCATACACATCACAATAAAACCAAGGTTTACCCATACCAATAAATGGTGGGCTTTTGATGCTTGATGATCTATCTTTTTTAAGTGCCGGGCTTTTCGAATGCTGATTACTAAAGCCCAAATATTTGTGATGAGGCCGTATAAGAATGAAGTGACTTGAAAAACAAAGAGGTTGCTATTATTGGCAAACTCATTCCAAGCATTGAACCCCACTAAACCTATCGCCACAGGAACCACTATCCTGACCATAATTCTTCTTTCCCTTTCATAGGGCTGGTATAAAAAGAGGTATAAAATCTGAAAATAACTCAACACCAATAAAGCCAATGCCGGACTATAAATCAATACCGTCTCTAATTTATAGACTAAAGAACCTTGTACTGAAGGATGTAGACTAAATCGAATCGTTTGATCCACCTGCCAAATGACCGATGCCAAATAGTTGATGATCATCCATTTTCGAATCTTGGTGGCGTTCTCCAACTTCAACAAATAAATCAGCATCCCAAATTGGGTGGTTGCCAAAATAAATGCCATGATGGAATGGGTATGCAGCAGTATCAGTTGATCCATTGATTATTAGGTTGTGGGAATAGGTGGCTAGGGGCCGTTTTCTAAAACCTAATATACAAATAATTACTACTGTTAATTGCTTTATTTAAAAGCTTAGATCCTTACCCACAAAGCTTTACAAATTTTTTCAACAGGGCGTGAATAACAAAATCCTTTTGTTAACCCAAATAGCTATTATTTCATACCAGATTTTGGTTGCATATACTTGGTATTGCATTAATAGGGAACCGGGTGAAAATCCTGGACTATCCCCGTAGCTGTAAGCTTTAAAAGTTGTTCAAACCCCTATGCCACTGTTCCTATAACAAGAACGGGAAGGCTTTGATCAATGAAGTAAGTCAGAAGACCTGCCAAAAATCTAAGATCATGTAAAAAGCTTCGGGTGAAAGCTAGTACTGGTAGACTCCGCTACTTTTTGTGGCCACTCTTTCAGCACTGTATTTCAGCCCCGTCAAAGAAAATTATTATGCAGCAGAGTGAAGAACTTTTATTAAAAGAAAACAAGGAAAGATTTGTCATCCTTCCCATCAACTACCCCAAAATTTGGGAGCAATACAAACGCCATGAAGCCAGCTTCTGGACCGCAGAAGAGATTGACCTCTCCAGCGACCTGAAAGACTGGGATAACCTAAACGACGGTGAACGACACTTCATCTCTCATATACTTGCTTTTTTTGCAGCTAGCGATGGCATTGTCAATGAAAACCTTGCGGTAAATTTCATGAGCGAAGTGCAACTTCCTGAAGCTCGCTGCTTTTACGGTTTTCAAATCATGATGGAGAACATACATAGCGAAACCTATGCCCTCCTAATTGATACTTATATCAAAGACCCAAAAGAAAAACACAAACTATTTCACGCCATTGATACGGTTCCCGCTGTGAAGAAAAAAGCAGAATGGGCTATTCGATGGATAGAAAACGGAAGCTTCGCAGAACGCTTGGTTGCTTTTGCAGCAGTGGAAGGCATTTTCTTCAGCGGCAGTTTCTGCTCTATTTTTTGGATGAAAAAACGCGGACTCATGCCTGGTCTCACTTTCAGTAACGAACTCATCTCGCGCGATGAAGGCCTTCACTGTGAATTTGCTTGCTTGCTCTATGGTATGCTTCAAACAAAACTTTCTGAGCAAGCCGTTCAATCCATTATCAGAGACGCGGTGGAGATTGAAAAAGAATTCATCACAGAAGCATTACCGGTTGACCTCATAGGAATGAACGCAAAACTCATGCAACAATATATAGAGTTTGTGGCCGACCGTTGGTTAGATGAATTGGGTTATCAAAAAATATACCTCGCTAGCAACCCGTTCGATTTTATGGAAATGATTTCCCTACAAGGCAAAACCAATTTCTTTGAAAAAAGAGTAGGCGACTACCAAAAAGCAGGGGTGATGGGCAATAAAGAATCCCAAGTATTTTCAACTGAAGAAGATTTTTAAACGATTAAATAAAGGCATCCATGTTTGTAATTAAAAGAAGCGGTAATCAAGAGTCTGTAAAATTTGATAAGGTAACAGCAAGAATTGAAAAACTGAGTTATGGGTTGAGTCCGATTGTTAACGTGATTGACGTTGCCAAGAAAACCATTGAAGGAATTTATGCGGGTGTACCTACCACAGAACTAGACAATCTTGCTGCCGAAACAGCCGCTTCCTTAACCATTACCCATCCCGATTACGCCATCCTCGCTTCCAGAATAGCTGTAAGTAACCTGCACAAAAACACCGTCAAGCGTTTCTCTGAAACCATGCGAAACCTTCATCAGTATGTTGACAAAGCAGCAGGTAAAGCACTTCCCCTAATTGCAGACGACGTAATGGAAATCATTGAAGCCAATGCAGAACTATTGGATAGTACCATCATCTATGACCGCGATTTTGGATTCGACTATTTTGGATTCAAAACCTTAGAAAAATCTTACCTCCTCAAGATCGATGGTAAAATTGCAGAAAGACCTCAGCACTTATACATGCGTGTAGCCATTGGCATACACAAAACAGATATAGAAAGCGCCATCGCTACTTACCACCTCATGAGTGAAAGATGGATGACGCACGCTACACCTACATTGTTCAACGCTGGCACACCCAAACCACAAATGAGTTCTTGCTTCTTGCTAACCATGAAAGAAGACAGCATTGATGGTATTTATGATACCCTAAAACAAACCGCAAAAATTTCTCAGAGCGCGGGCGGCATTGGTCTGGCTATTCATAATATCCGTGCCTCTGGAAGTTATATTGGCGGAACCAACGGCACTAGCAACGGAATTGTTCCTATGCTTAGGGTGTTTAATGATACGGCTAGGTATGTAGACCAAGGCGGTGGAAAACGCAAAGGCGCTTTCGCCATTTATCTAGAGCCTTGGCATGCCGATGTTTTTGATTTTCTGGACCTAAGAAAAAATCATGGCAAAGAAGAAATGCGTGCAAGAGATTTATTCTATGCACTATGGATCTGTGATTTGTTTATGAAAAGAGTAGAAGACAATGGAAGTTGGAGCCTGTTCTGCCCGAATGAAGCACCCGGTTTGAGCGAATGCTGGGGAGCTGATTTTGAAAAACTATACCAACAATACGAACAAGATGGACGTGCAAGAAAAACCATCAAAGCACAAGATTTATGGTTCGCCATTTTGCAGTCGCAGATTGAAACAGGTACTCCCTACATGTTGTATAAAGATGCTGCCAACAGAAAAAGCAACCAACAAAATCTGGGCACTATCAAGAGCAGTAACCTTTGCACCGAAATCATGGAATATACAAGTCCCGATGAAGTAGCCGTTTGTAACCTCGCCTCTCTTGCTCTTCCAAGATTTGTGATTGATGGAAAATTCGACCACCAAAAATTGTATGATGTAACTTATCAGGTCACCAAAAACCTGAACAAGATTATCGACAATAACTATTACCCAATTGAAGAAGCAAGAAACAGCAATACCAGACATAGACCCATCGGTTTAGGTGTTCAAGGCCTAGCGGATGTGTTTATTTTATTGCGTTTGCCATTTGAAAGTGACTTAGCTAAATTGCTCAACAAGAATATTTTTGAAACCCTTTATTTTGCGGCTATGTCGGCCAGTAAAGACCTTGCAAAAGAACAAGGTGCTTATCAAACCTATGCAGGATCGCCCGTTTCAAAAGGCATTTTCCAGTTTGATATGTGGGGAGTAACGCCATCAGATAGATGGGATTGGACTGCCTTAAAAGCCGAAGTAAAAACCCATGGCGTACGCAATTCACTGTTGATTGCACCGATGCCTACTGCCTCTACATCGCAGATCTTCGGAAACAACGAGTGCTTTGAACCCTATACCAGCAATATCTACACGAGAAGGGTATTGAGTGGTGAGTTTATCATTGTCAACAAGCATTTGCTGAAAGACTTGGTGAATTTAGGATTGTGGAATAACCACATGAAAAACAAGATCATCACTGCCAATGGATCTATTCAACAGATTGATGAAATTCCTGCAGAAATTAAGGAACTCTACAAAACCGTTTGGGAAATCAAACAAAGAAATATCATTGACATGGCGGCCGATAGGGGTGCTTATATCTGCCAGTCGCAATCCCTTAACCTCTTTGTAGACAATGCCAGCGCATCAAAACTTACCTCCATGCACTTTTATGCCTGGAAAAAGGGACTGAAAACGGGCATGTACTACTTGAGAACGCAAGCAGCTACACAGGCAGTGCAGTTTACTGTGGAAAAACAAGGGTCAAATGAAATCAATCCTATCATCCCTACAACAGAAAATAACAATCAATGTAACCTGGTTTCTGATGTTGAACCAATTCAAACTGCTGGACCAAGTTGCAGCATGGAAGACGGTTGTTTGAGCTGCGGTTCTTAGTGAATTTTGAACTGTTTAGACTAGCTGGTTTATAAAAGTCTTTTAGTTGGTATTGACCTTTTCAAAAATAGTTGTAATTTAATACAATTGAAAGAGTCAATACCAACACCATGAATCTTGGAAAAAGCATACAATACCTCTTCCTTGTTTTTATAGGCCTTTTACTGATTCTATTAGTCAGCATTATTCTAGAAACGCCTGCAACACCACCTGGAGAATACCATTATTCTAGTTTTCTTAAAAATAATTATGGCGTTTTTGCGAGTATCCTTTTTTTAATTGCCGGTTTGGTCATTGGCTATTTAATGAATTTAATTCCTTGGTTGGCCGGACTCTGTCTGGTATTAATTTTTCCACTCACCACCATTTATGAAATCATTGCCTACCATGGTAGTCATAATTTAGTGCCCTTTGAGTTCTTGCTCTTTTTGCTTTATGCACTTCCTGCCATTATAGGAACCTTTCTTGGGAAATGGTTCTCTGATAAAGTAGAAAAATCTGAAAGCAACATAAAATCTAATTAATATTCCTATCCTATGCTTAATAAAACTTATCCCTGTCTTTGGTTCAACGGACAAGCAAAAGAAGCCGCAACATTTTATTGCACCGTTTTTTCTGATTCAAAAATATTGGTTGATACACCCATGGTGGTTAACTGGGAACTGAATGGATTGAAGTTAATGGGTCTCAATGGCGGACCCATGTTCCAGCTAAACGCATCCATTTCATTATTTGCCAATTTTGATTCTGTTGAATCGCTTAATCAAGCATGGGACAAATTAATTGAAGACGGATCAGTAATGATGCCCCTAGATACTTATCCTTGGAGTGAGCGCTATGGATGGCTCAAAGATAAATTTGGTATGACCTGGCAATTGTTTTTAACTAATAATAGCCTCATCATCCCTTCCATGTTATTTGCCAACAAACAGTTTGGTAATGGAAAAGCTGCCATGGAATTGTATTGTTCCCTTTTCTCAGATGCAGGTATTGATGTTTCAGAATTATATGCCCCACAGGATGAACAAAATGCGGGCAATTTAATGTTTGGTCAGTTTCATATTTTGGATCAACCCATTATTGCCATGGATGGTCCTGGTGATCACGAATTCAGTTTCAATGAAGCCCTTTCCTTTGTAGTGGAATGTGCAGATCAAACCGAAATTGACAAGTATTGGAATGGCCTTATTACTGATGGAGGATCCGAATCCATGTGTGGCTGGTTGAAAGATAAATTTGGCGTTTCCTGGCAAATAATTCCTGCGTCTATCGGCAAACTCATGAGCAATCCAATTACGGGCGAAAAAGTGATGCAAGAACTTTTGAAAATGCGCAAACTGGATCTTTCCATTTTAGAAAAAGCTGCAGGTTTATGATCTTTGCTAAACGTTTTTTTTATTGCTGCAGGGTTGGTTTTTATCATGGGGGGCTTATGGATTTTATCGGCCTATCTTTCCAATAATTCATTTGTTACCATTGGAAAAAATTGGTTACGCCCCATCACACTTTATCTGATCTTTGGATTTATTGCAGGTATCGCCCTAGGTCAATTCCAAGATCATCAAAGAAAGGTAAATGCAACAAAAATTATAGTAGCCATCGATAACTATAAAAAAACAACCGGATCTTATCCATTAAAACTGGAAGATTTTATCCCCTCTTATCTTTACAAAATACCAAGTAGTCATTGGGGTTTGATGAAGTTGCCTTATGGATATTCTGCTGATATGAATAGCTTTTCAATTTCTTATCAGGTGATTGGATCTGCGGATAAAATCTATAGAAGTAGTACGCGTAATTGGCTGTATATTGATTAATGCTTGATACTTGAATCTCTTTTAATGAAGAAACCTGTTTTATTATTATTCCTTTTCTTGTTGGTGAAAATGGTGCTGCAGTATTTTCTGATCAACCCCATTTACGATTTACATCGGGATGAATATTTGCACCTCGACCAAGCAAAACACTTAGCCTGGGGATATGCTTCTGTACCACCTGCTAGTTCTTGGATAGCCTGGATTATTTTACAATTAGGCAATGGTGAATTTTGGGTAAAATTCTTTCCGGCCTTTTTTGGCGCGCTTACTTTATTATTGGTATGGAAAATGATTGAAGCGCTGAAAGGTGGACTCTTTGCGCTTTTGATGGGAGCCATGGCTATCCTCTTTTCTGCATTACTTAGAATCAATACCCTGTTTCAACCAAACTCTTTAGAGATCCTTTTGTGGACACTGATATTCTTCTCGGTCTTGAAATATATTCAAATAGAAGGTCAACAGCAAATTGAAAAGATTGATCAAATAAAGCGTCCTCTCCAAAAAGATAAAAATTATAAACCCAGTAGCCGTTGGCTCTACATCTTATCTATTGCATTTGCACTAGCACTTTTGAATAAATACAATATTGTATTTCTGTTATTAGGATTCATTCCCGCAATATTGATTACAGAACACAGAACTATTTTTTTAAACAAGCATTTTTATTTTTCCATTCTGTTGTCTTTATTACTCATAGCACCCAATCTTTATTGGCAGTACCAAAACGATTTTCCAGTAATCGCGCACATGAAAACACTTCAACGAACACAGCTGGTAAATGTAGATAGAATGAATTTTGTTAAAGAACAATTGCTTTTTTTCATCGGCTCCTTGTTTGTATTGATTGCGGCCTTTTTTTCTTTCTTTTTATATCCCCCTTTTAAAAAATACAGGATTTTCTTTTGGATCTATTGCTTCTGCATCGCTTTGTTTATTTATTTCAAAGCAAAGGGCTATTATGCTATTGGGCTCTATCCCGTGATACTTGCTTTTGGTGCAGTTTATTTGGAAACCTTATTAGCAAAGTCTTGGTGGCGCTATTTAAAACCCATTTGCCTATTGCTCCCTTTGGTGTTTATTCTGAGGGTGTTCAACCTAATCTTTCCTGTCAATAGTCCGGATCAAATACAACAAGACCTTCCTAAATTTTCACGACTTGGTTTATTGCGTTGGGAAGATGGCAAGGAGCATGATTTACCGCAGGACTTTGCAGATATGTTAGGATGGAAAGAACTTGCTGCTAAAGTTGATAGTGCTTTTTTATTGGTTAATGACCCGAAACATACATTGGTGTACTGCGACAACTATGGACAAGCCGGTGCGGTGAATTACTATTCCAAAATCAAAGGAATGGGCGCTGTTTCATACAATGCCGATTACCTGAACTGGTTCCCATTAAATGATACCATCCTAAATGTGATTCAGGTGAAAGAAGCCAAAGACGTAGCAAGAGAAATGGAAGGCCAGCGCACACAATTTGAAACAGTAGAACGCTTTGGAGAAATCGGTGCGCCTTTTGCAAGGGAAAAAGGAACTGCTATTTTGATCTTGAAAAAGCCAAAAATCAATCTATTAGAATTGGTCAAAAAAGAAATAGCCGAGGAGAAAAAAGGCGAATGATAACAACTGAACCGTATTTGGCACTCATTGAATAGGGTATGTTTTGTATATTGGGATATCAATCACCATATCCCTTTTAGAAGATGCATCCAAAATTTTCAACCCGGTTCATTGGCTTAATGGCCATCACCATCGTAATTAGTTTTCAATCTAGTGCTCAACCACTTTCAGCTGGATATTTTTCCAGCCTCAAGTATCGCATGATTGGTCCACATAGAGGCGGCAGAACCGTAGGTGCCGTTGGGGTACCCTCTCAACCCAACGTATTCTATATCGGCGTAAACAACGGTGGTGTTTGGAAAAGCACCGATTATGGTCGCACTTGGCTACCCATATTCGACCAGATGAGCACGGGCTCTGTGGGAGATATTGCCGTTTCTGAGTCTAACCCCAATATCATTTTTGTGGGTTGTGGCGAAGGCATCCAAAGGCCCGACCTCTCGGTAGGTGATGGCGTGTACAAATCTACCGATGCGGGTAAAACCTGGACCAATATGGGGCTAAAAGACGGCCAACAAATTGGCGATATCATCATCGACCCAAAAAATGAAAACAGAATTTTTGTAGCTGTTCTTGGTCACCCTTACGGTCCGAATACCGAAAGAGGCGTTTATAGAAGCCTGGATGGCGGAAAAAACTGGGAACGCATTTTGTATAAAGACGAGAATACCGGCGCCGTTCAAGTAAATTTTGATCCGAATAATGCCAATATCTTGTATGCAGATCTTTGGGCAGGTCGACAAGGTCCTTGGGAAAACGGACAATGGAACGGAAAAGAAAGTGGCCTCTTTAAATCAATCGATGGCGGCAATACCTGGAAAAAACTCACTAAAGGATTGCCCACCACCGACCAAGAACTGGGAAGAATTGGTTTTGGTATCGCACCAACCAATAGCAACCGACTTTATGCAACCGTTGATGCAGGTAAAATGGGGGGCATTTATAGGAGCGACGACGCTGGCGAAAGTTGGCAACTCATGAGTAATGATGGAAGGTATTGGGGACGGGGAAGTGATTTTGCCGAAGTGAAAGTAGACCCCACCAATGCAGATATCGTATATAGTGCCAATGTGGTTACCTGGAAATCTGTGGATGGCGCTAAAAGCTGGACGGGCTTTAGAGGCGCACCGGGGGGTGACGACTACCACCGAATCTGGATCAATCCCAATAACCCAAAAATCATGCTCATTGCGGCCGACCAAGGAGGTATTGTTACCGTAAATGGTGGGGAAACCTTTTCCTCTTGGTACAATCAGCCCACCGCTCAGTTTTATCACGTGAGCACAGATAACGCTTTCCCTTATAATGTGTATGGCGGACAACAAGAAAGCGGCTCTGTGGTGATTGCTTCAAGGGGCAATGACGGACAGATCACTTCACACAACTGGCACCCTGTTGGTGTAGAAGAATATGGTTATGTAGCAGCCGATCCGCTAGACCATAATATTGTGTATGGTGGCAAAATCACCAAATTTGATAAGCGTACTGGACAAGTTCAACAGATTGCACCAGAAGCACTCTCAACAGGCAAATACCGTTTTGTAAGAACAGCACCCGTTTTGTTTTCTCCTATAGATCCAAAGACTCTTTATTTTGCTGGAAACGTATTATTCAAAACCAAGGATGGTGGGCTACATTGGGATATCATTAGTCCAGACCTCACCCGCGAAAGCTGGGATATTCCAAAGTCTGTGGGAATCTATACAAACGAAGAAATGAAAAAAATGCCCCGAAGAGGCGTAATATATACAGTAGCCCCTTCCTATAAAGATATCAATACCATTTGGGCCGGAACAGACGACGGACTCATTCAGGTAACACGCGATGGGGGCAAGAACTGGAAAAATGTAACCCCTCCTGAAATCACCTCCTGGAGCAAGGTTTCTTTGATGGATGCCAGTCATTTTGATGCCAACACTGTTTATGCTGCGGTAAATCGTATCCGATGCGATGATATGCATCCCTATGCTTACAAAACAAAAGACGGCGGAAAAACATGGAAGCTCATCACCAAAGGTTTGCCCGAAAACGAACCTATTAATGTAGTTAGAGAAGATCCTAAACGCAAGGGTTTATTGTTTGCGGGCTCAGAAAATGCTGTGTATGTTTCTTTCGATGAAGGCGAAAACTGGCAGTCCCTCCGCCAAAATATGCCCGCCACTTCCATTCGCGATTTGGTCATCAAAGACGACGACCTCGTACTTGGTACCCACGGACGTGGCTTTTGGATCTTAGACAATATCACGCCTCTTAGACAAATTAGCAGCAAAATGATGGAAGAAAAAGCGGTGTTCTTTAAACCACAAACGGCAATAAGAGTTAGGTGGAATATGTGGACCGATACGCCATTGCCACAAGAAGAGCCGGCCGGACAAAACCCACCCGATGGTGCCATTTTTGATTATTATTTGTCGGACCAAGCAAAAGGCGAGGTTACACTTGAAATAGTAGACGCCACAGGAAAGCCTGTTCGAAAATTTAGTAGCAACGATAAGCCCTATGAAATTCCTGCTGTGAATATTCCCTTGTACTGGATCCGTCCACAACAAATGCTTTCTGCCAATGCGGGTGCACAAAGATTTTTGTGGGACCTCCATTATGCTCCATTTGACGACGCTCCACAATATCCTATATCCGCCATCTATCAAAACACGGAACCCTCTAAAAATGCAGCTTGGGTAATGCCAGGAAATTATATTGCCAAATTAACGGTGGACGGAAATACGATGACACAAACTTTTTCTGTAAAAATGGATCCTCGCGTTACCACAAGCTTGGTTGATTTACAGAAAATAGCAACCGCTTCCATGACTTGTTATGAAGGCAGAAAAACAGTCAAGTCTGTTCAAGCAGAGATGTCTGCTGCTAGAAAAAACTTGAAACTAAAAATAGATAAAGGCGGGTCCGAACTTGAAAAGCTAAAAGCATTGGATCAAGAAATAGCAGGACTAGAAGGTAGTGGAGAAAGAAGGGGTAGAAGAGCCGCAGCAGCAGCAGCAGTTAATGCTAGTGGAGTGGAAAGTGGGTTCATGGGTCTAGCTAATATTTTGAACGATACAGAAATGCCCGCAACTGCTCAAACCCTTGCTGCTGTTAAACAAATCAATGATCAGTTAACCGAATTAAAAAGTACGTGGGCTATGTTTAAATCAAAAATTTTTATTGTACTGGCAAAGTGAAATAAAAATCAGATCCTTTTCCTTTTTCACTGGTGAATGCAATGGAACCAAGATGTAATTCCACAATCTTTTTTGCGATTGCTAATCCTAATCCTGTTTTTGATTCATTGTCGGTTGGAATATTGCTCGTCATAATAAATGGTTCAAATATTTTGTCGTGAAACTTAGCATCAATGCCCATACCTTGGTCTATCACTTCTGTCAGTATTTCTTTTTTGTTGGTAGTATAATCTACCGCACCCCATATTATCGCAGCTAAAAAACAAAATAGAAAAACAAACTTTTCAGACAATTTCCTTTGATAAGATAAAATGGTTATCGGTAACAAATAAAGGACAGGAGAATTTAATTTTGGCGTTAATAATGTGTCAACATATCCGACTATAATTAATAAACAGAAACTAATTACGATTCTTTGGTAGTTGTTAGTATCATGGGGTATCCTTGAAAATATAAATATAAATTGATTTTTCTGATGTGTTTCCTTTTTATTTCATCGCTTCTAATTCCTTTTGTAAACGAAACATTTCGTCTCGCATACGAGCTGCTTCTATAAAATCAAGGTCGCGGGCCGACTTCTCCATTTCTTTTTTTGTTTTTGAAATGGCTTTTTCCAATTGTGGAATTGTTTTATAAATTTCCTGTTCTTCGGCAACTTTAGATTGTACCAACTGTGCATCTTGCTGTAAAGCATATGGATTTGAGGGGTCATAGCCCTTAATGTCCAACACAGATCCTTGCGCAAAAACCTGTTCCCTGCTCTTTACAATCGTTGTAGGAGTGATGCCGTGTTCTATATTATACGCCATTTGTTTTTCCCTTCTTCTGCTGGTTTCATCAATGGTTCTTTGCATGCTCTCGGTCATCTTATCGGCATAGAATATCACAAACCCATCCACATTTCTAGCCGCCCTACCTGCTGTTTGTGTCAACGATTTTTCATTGCGTAAAAATCCTTCTTTGTCCGCATCCAATATGGCCACCAACGATACTTCCGGCAAATCCAATCCTTCACGCAATAAGTTTACTCCCACCAATACGTCAATCTCACCTAGTCTTAATTGCCTTAATATTTCCACACGTTCCAGTGTATCAACATCGCTATGTATGTATTTCGATTTGATATTGATACGCCCCAAATATTTATCCATCTCTTCGGCCATTCTTTTGGTCAAAGTGGTGACCAAAATCCGATCTCCTTTTTTAACCGTCTTGTCAATTTCGTCCAACAAATCATCAATCTGATTTATACTTGGTCTGATCTGTATGGGCGGGTCCAATAATCCTGTTGGCCTTACTACTTGCTCCACCACCACACCGCCCGTTTTCTCTAATTCATAATCTCCTGGTGTGGCGCTTACAAAAATGGTCTGACCTGTTAGCGCCTCAAATTCGTTGAAGTTAAGTGGTCTGTTATCCATAGCACTTGGTAACCTAAATCCATATTCTACCAATACTAATTTCCTACTTCTATCGCCACCATACATTCCTGCTACTTGCGGAATGGTCTGGTGACTTTCATCCACCACCAACAAAAAATCTTTTGGAAAATAATCCAACAAACAGAAGGGCCTTGTGCCGGGTTTTCTTCTATCAAAAAATCTTGAATAGTTTTCTATGCCATTGCAATAACCCAGTTCGCGGATCATTTCTATATCATATTCTACGCGCTCTTTGAGTCGTTGTGCTTCAATAAATTTGCCCGTGCTCTTAAAATATTCCACCTGCGCCATCATCTCATCCTGAATCTCGTGCATCACTTGCAAGATCATTTCTTTTGGCGCTAAATAAAGTGTTGCTGGAAAAATTGCCGCGGTATCCATTAGTCCAATGCGCTTGCTGGTAGCGGTTTCTATGCTTTCTATTTCTTCTATCTCATCGCCAAAAAAAGTAACGCGATAACCAAAATCTACATAAGGCAAATTGATATCTACGGTATCTCCTTTCACCCTGAACGTTCCTCTGCCAAACTCTCCTTGCGATCTATTGTATAGTGAATTTACCAGTGCATGTAAAAAAGCTTGTCGTGATATTACCTGTCCCTTTTCAATGCGAATAATTCCATTTTCATATTCCGTGGGGTTTCCCATACCATATATACAACTCACACTCGCTACAACAATTATGTCTCTTCGGCCACTCAATAATTGTGAGGTTGCTTGCAGTCTTAACTTGTCTAATTCTTCATTAATACTCAGATCCTTTTCAATATACGTGCCTGTTACGGGCATATAGGCTTCGGGCT
Source organism: Bacteroidota bacterium (assembly GCA_031428775.1). Lineage (GTDB taxonomy): Bacteria > Bacteroidota > Bacteroidia > Chitinophagales > Chitinophagaceae > Sediminibacterium. The sequence continues at coordinate 36,581 of JANOYH010000109.1, read as the reverse complement.
GATAGTAGTCGTAGTAACTCACAAAATACCCCACCGCATTTTCAGGAAAAAACTGTTTGAACTCGCCATACAATTGCGCCACCAATGTTTTATTGTGCGTCAACACCAGTGTAGGTCGCTGTGTATTTTGAATGAGGTTGGCAATGGTAAAAGTCTTACCACTTCCAGTAACACCTAATAATGTCTGGTACTGCTCTCCGTCATTTACATTATCCGTCAGCTGCTGAATAGCAGAAGGCTGATCGCCTGCGGGTAAATAAGGAGCGTGTAGTTGGAAAGGCATAAGAACCACTAATTAGTTCACGAAGTTAAAAAGGAACCACATGCAACACTAGATAGTTTTTACGCACTACTATTATTTCTCTGTTCTAAAAGGCAAAGCCGGTAAGCCCTCTGCATTGATCAAATTGGGCTGCGCGGTTTCATGCCATCCAAATCTGACTTGGGTAGGGTTTTTGACTAAGGGCGACTGCAACTCAATTTTCTTTCCAACAATCCTTGCCTTAGCCTCAGCAAAAACGCCGTCTGATCCAGCAATAGCAAACCAGTTGAGGTCTGTTCCGTCTCGGCTTTTTAGTCCCCCTCCCACATAATCAAAGCTCAATTGAACAAGTTCCTTTTTTATTTTCATCGCCTTAAAAGCCGGTCCCGAATACACCGTTTTTTTCTCGCCATAATCTTTTGCCAATGCGTGCAATGCCAAGCGATGTGCCACTTCCCATTTATAGGGTGGATGAATGTCTGCCGGGTTGTCAACCAGGTCGGTCGTAACCACCATCCCCGTATAGGGCAGGCTGAGTGAATGGGTTTGTGCTTCCCAAAATTCTGGAAGTTTTAAACTATCGTGCGGTAGGGGGTCTTTGCGCTTGCTGTATAAATGCGGCGCAATGGCTACATAGTACACGGGCATTTTCTTGTTTTGGTACAGATCACGATAGGTCTCAACTAATAACTGGATTTTAGCCGGATAGGTTTTGTGGTCGTGGATATTTAAATCCGACTCACCTTGGTACCATAACATCCCCTTGATGCTCATCGGTAACATGGGTTTAATCATGGCATTAAACATTTGTCCGGGGTGTACGCCATCTACTTTAAAATTTGGACCTGTTACTGAATCCTTCAACACGGATGAGTTTTGATAGGCCCAATCTGGAATCCAAGGCTCTATTCTGGTACCTCCCCAAGAACTGCTGACGATGCCAATAGGAACGCCCGTTTTTGCTTCAATTTCTTTGGCAAAAAAGTAGCCGATGGCAGACACATAATTGAGTAGGGTATCGCTTGAGTTGATCCATCCTACTGATGGTAGATAGGGTTGTTTGGTTAAGATTCTTTCTACATAGAGGTACCTAATATGGTTAGACTTATTGGTATTGTTTTGTTCCTGCGCTTGAATGTCTTCGCCTCTTTTGGGGGCAGCATATTTTTTCAATTTCCGATCAAACGTATATTCCATATTGGACTGTCCGGAACATAGCCAAAGGTCACCAACCAAAATATTTTTAAACAGGATGGTGTCTGTATTGCCCGCAACAATGGTCAAATTTCTGTTAACGGTATCTGCTTTCAAGGGTTCTAAATACAGTTTCCAATTTCCATCTGCTGCGGTCTGTATGGTTTTTGTTTGTTTATTAAAAAGCACTTGTATTTCTTGCAATGGCTTGGCCCTTCCCCAGATAGCAACCGGCTGGTCTCTTTGTAAGACCATATTGTCTGAAAAAACAATGGGGGTCCAGAACTGCGTGAAATTATTCAGACTACAGTTGGGTATTTTCCTCAATCCACTTATCACAGATGCTGCATTTACCCTAGCGCCCGCTTCGTTGGTATGGGTATGATCGCCCGGGAAAAAACCTTTCACTTTTTCTGAACCAAGCGCATCGTATTTGTTGGATGTAATATTATTTAAGTCGATAAAAAAAGCCCCCCCAGATTTTGCGGCTTCTCTGGCCCATAAACCATAGTCCTTCTCGCTCCTAATCACTTTCCCTTCTCTAAACTCATTCCTAGGAATCATTGAACAAACGATGGGTATGGCTCCTTTTGCCTTTGTTTCGGCAATGAATTTTTTCAGGTACCATCCATAGCTATGGACTATTTCAATGGTTCCGTCGGGCCAGGTCAAAGAAACAGAATCATCGCCTACGCCACGCAACACGCCCCTATATCCCGCTTTTGAAGTATCTGGTTTTGAGCCTTCATTGTGACCGAATTGCAACATCACATAATCGCCTTTTTTCAAGGTCGATAAAACCTTCTCCCACCTTTTTTCTTTGATAAATGTTCTGGTACTTCTTCCTGCCATGGCTTGGTTGCTCACAGTAATCTTATTACTATCTAAATAATCGCCAATGATAGAACCCCATCCCCATTGTCCATTGGTCATGGCATTTCTAACCGTGCTATCGCCAATAATATAAAGGGTGGTTTTGTCTTGTTGCAATTGAGCAAATGCAGAAAGCAAGACAAAAATGGTAAATAGCGTTGAAAGAATGTTCTTATTTTTCATAGGATACAATTTAAAAAAATAAAGGCAATCGACTGATCACCTTTAATTTTTATGCTACGATTGCTTGAAAGTCTATTTAAAAGGTAGGTACCAATTTTTCTTATCCATCAACTTGGTTCTTGTTGCTGCTGCAGCAGGGTTTCCGTCTTTGCTCAATTTGTTAAACACCGCATTGGCTAGAATGGATGGGTCGTTTCTTCTGGTGGCAATTCTTACTAAGTCCGACCAGCGCTGACCTTCAAAAGCAAGCTCTAGTGCCGATTCATTCAGTATCGCTGTTTCAATAGCCAATGTACTATCACCCACAATTGCAGCCGGACTAACCCTTGCGCAACCCCTAATTCCAGCGTTGCGATACCAGTCGCTTCTAAACCTAGGCGTCTCCCCATTTCTTGCATCAAAATTATAGGGATAGGGTTCATACATGGTGTTCATAATATTTGTTACGTCCCTTCCAGTTACACCGGGTGTTGGGTCAAAAGTGGTGCTCAGTCCTTGGTTCAAGAATGCTGCAGCAATTTTTCTTTTGCCATCTCTATTTGCTGCTTCGGCATAGTGCAGGTGAATATTAGACATCCTGTTTAAAAACCATTGTCCGTTTTTCTGTAAGGCATTGATAGGTATAAGGCTAGTAGCGTCTAAATAGTTGTAAAGGTATTTTACTACTACGGGCTGACTATTGATCGTTCTCCAAGAAAAATTACCCCTTGCATCATAAGGAAAACCATTCTGTTGTGTTTGGCTATTCCATTTGTCCATCGCTTCTTTTGATGGCTTCAATAAGTAGTTGCCACCAGAATTGGAGAATAGGCTGATAAAAGGATTTTCGGGAGAGAAATTACTATTGAAGGGTAATACCCATAACCACTGTTGCATCCATAAATTGTCTTGACTCCTAGCAAACATAGAGCGCCATCCTTGAGAATTGTTGTCGATTAATGAACCCAAATCGGTTTCTTTAAAACGAATATAGCCCACACATAAATCTCTATTGTCTGCAACCGATGCATACGCTTGTCTTGCTTGTTGATAAAACTGATCTGATCCTGGATTATATAATCCGTTCAAATTATCCGCATCATAACCGTTTAATACGGGTTCCATGATGCTACGATAATAGGTAGCCGCTTTATTATAATTTCCTTTCCACAAATTTAAATCGCCCAACAAAGCAAATTTGTCAATGAAGAAACGCCTGGTATTTGATCCATCCACATTGGTCAATAAACCCGTGTTAATGGATGCACCCATTGGATAGGGTTTGGTATAAGGAAGGGTATTGGTAAAGCTGATTAAAGAATCTATCAACACGTCAAAAGTAAGGGTTGGATAGTTGCTTAGGTCTTTTGCAGAGGCAAGGGTTTCGAGCGGATTGGTCACATATTTCACTTGATCACCCCAGTGAATCCCTAATTGCAAATACAACCAAGAACGCAAAGCACCTAAATCAGCATAGCGTTGTTCATACTCGGCTTGTTTGATCTTGTTTTCCGACACCATGATTTTTAAATTCTTCATTACGTCGTTACAGTTGTTGATCACACTGTAGAACGGAGTTGGATCTGCATATGGATTTCCGGTAGTTACATTATGCGTGTTTATTTCACGCATGCTAGCGTCGGCGTTGTCGGTAACTTGTAAGAGGTCGGCTCGCAATTCATTCAAGACCATATACTGCTTAGCTAGGCCCATGAATTTTCCATAAACGCCTATCACTGCAGCGTCGGCATCAAAGATGTCTCGATACACTTGCCCTGTTGTTAAAAATGTTTCGGGTTGCTTGTCCAGCACTTTTTTACAAGAGCTGATGCCAAAACCCAGTACCACCAACACAGCTGTTGACAAAAACAATTTCTTTTTTAAAGTATCTATTTTCATAGTTGAAAACCCTTTTAAATGCATGATTAAAGTCCGATCCTGATACCACCAACAATTGATTTTCCAATGGGTTCTAGACCCACGTCAACACCTCTTGCAAAAACATTTTCTGCGCTATAAAACTCTGGATCATATCCTAGGTACTTAGTGAAAGTAAGTAGGTTGTTACCCGTTAAATAGAAGCTGATGTTTTTTACAATATAAGTTGGTTTTAATGGCAGCATGTAGTTCAGGGTAACAGACTTCATTCTAAAAAACGATCCGTCTTCTATCCATCTGTCAGAGAAGCTAGCATTACCCATTGGGTCTCCCCAGGCCGATTTGGGCATATTGGTCTTTTGACCTTGTGCCCGCCACCTATTGTTAACGCTGATTAATTGATTGTCCATATTAGATTGTGCTTCTAGATTCGCTCTAACACCATTATAAATCTTGTTACCAGAACTAAAAGTGAAAAGAAGGTCTAGGGTAAATGATTTCCAACTGATTTTAGATGTAACGGCACCAGTAAAGTCTGGATTGGGATTGCCAATATTTTGTCTGTCGTTGTCGTCAATGATTTTGTCGCCATTCACATCCACAAACCGCATATCGCCCGCTTGAAATGGAAGGTACGTTCCATTCGATTGAAGTTTGGTTAAACCAGCAGCAGCAGCTTCTTGATCGGTAGCAAATACACCATTGGTTTTATAACCATAGAATACAGCTGGGCCTTCGCCGCCAGCCTTAGACAATAAGGTAGCGCCACCATAACTGGTGATAATGTCTTGTGGAAGCGTCGTTAGCGTTCCTTTGTATTTCATGAGAATGACACCCAAGTCAATTTTAAGTTTTTGTTGGTTGACAATTCTGCTGTTCACGCTAAAATCAAATCCGCTATTTTTCATTGCACCAGAATTTGAAATGGCGTATAGGAACCCTGATGCAGAAGGAAGTTTTTCATACGACAGCATCTTGTCGGTTTTATTATTGAAGTAGTCGAATGAAAAGCTCAATCTTTCATTTATTACGGAAAGGTCTGCGCCAATATTAAACCTATTACCTGTTTCCCACTGAAGTTGTGAATTGGACACATTTCCTCTAACCAATCCTTGCATACCCAATAAGTTTTGAGAGACATAAGATTGTTTAGCAGTATAATTACCAATATCGTCGTTACCGGTTTTGCCAAGGCTAACGCGTACTTTTAATAGGTCGATCCAAGAATTATTTATCAAGAATTTTTCAGAAGAAACCAACCAGCCCGCAGCAATGGATGGCATAAATGCATAACGAAAATCGCCTATTTTCATTCCTTGTGCTGCGTCTTTACCAAATCTAGAAGATCCATCAATAGACATATTATAAGAAAGGAGGTATTTTTTGTTATAGGTATAGTTGGCGCTTAAGTTATAATTCATCCAACCATATTTTCCAATATCTCCTCCTACTTTGCGTAAAGTATTCACCCCTGTTCCAACGCTGATGAAATCGTCTGTGGCAGAATTAAAGCCAAGCGTAACGTCTTGTTCATTACTACTATTCAAATAACGCAAACCCGCTTTCAATTGTAAATGGTGACTGTTGTTATACGTTTTATTGAACTCAATAAATGTTTCGTTGTAGAGTGCGTTAATCCTTTTTACATTACCGGCAAGTCGGCTATCGGCAATGGCATTTGACAATGAATCGTTTGAAATACCTTTTCTTGGAACAAATCTTTGTTCACGAACCTTATCGAATGTGATACCCAATACGGTACCTAGGTTAAAGTGCTTACTCAATTTGTAGTTAAAAGAAATGGTGCCAAAAAAGCGATAGGCTTTGCTACTATTCAACATGGTTTCTATAGCTGCAGATGGGTTACTTGTTCCAAACATATCCGTATCGGCTCTGTTAGGAGAAACATTTCCTGCATTGTCTACCTCGTTGGTATTGAGAAATGGTGCTTTAATTTGTGCAAGGGAAAGGGGGTTGGTTTTGTTAAAATTGCCCTGGTCTTTTACAAAGTGGTCGTAGTAAGTAAAAGAGAAATTAGTTGTAGCGGTTAGTCTGCTGCTAATATTTAAATCGCCATTAAATCGCACATTATACCTTGTCATTTGTGTATTGTCTGTGATGCCATTGTTTGTGCCATATCCCATTGACAAGGCATACTTAGCAATATTATCGCCACCTGCAACTTTCAAATAAAAGTTACTAGTAGGATTATTAGACATGACTTGGTTCTGCCAATTGGTTTCATTGTGGTAACGATAATAGTCGGGGTTGCTCTTATTATCATTCATAAAAGGTTGCGCTTGAATTTCTGCGTCAGACATTCCTTTTGATCTTAATAAATCGGTTGCATACACACGATAATCGGCCGATTGCATCAGCGGAAGATTTTTTGGTGCAATATTAATTCCTCCAAAAACACCGAAATCAATTTTAGTTGCTTGTTGTTTAGCGTGTATGGTGGTGATATTGATTACACCATTAGCGCCTTTGGTTCCATAAGTGGAAGTACCGTCTTTAATAATGGTAATATTTTCAATGTCTTTTGGATCAATCATGGCCAAGGCATTGGTATAGTGGTTGCCAATAACGGAATAGCCATAGTCTGTGATGTCGTAGATAGCACCGTCCACCAAAATCAGTGGTTGGTTATTGGTGTACATGGAATTAAGTCCCCTGATATTTAAATAAGCCCCTGCATTAGGTGTACCAGAACGCATAGTTGCATTCAAGCCTGCAGCGCGACCCTGTAAAAAGCCATCGGTTGTTTCATTGGTTCTTCCCCAGTTACCATTTGAATTAATACTATTAACTACTAAACTGGTTTGGCTTTCTCTTTTGTCGCCCGATGGTAGTTTCACTTGGTCATAAATAGAAGCAAAGCTTTCTTCGTATAATGCGGCAGTAATATTTTTTCTTCCTTTCAGTGCTATTTCTTTCGATTGAAATCCTTCTCCATCAAAAGATAGGCTAGCATTTTTATTGGGGACTTTGATACTAAATTTTCCTTTGTCGTCTGTTAGTGCCGCAGAAAATCCTTCCACAGAAACGTTGATGGCGGTGAGTGGTTTTCCGGTAGCCGCGTCTTTAACCAGCCCGTCAATCATGATGGGAGCAATCTTATTTGCTTTTGCTGTTGCTGCTTTTGACGAATCCTTTAGGGCAACTTGTGCCATCAACTCGTTTGTTGAAAAAGCCGTGGTTACTAACAATAAGCAGGATACTATTTTGATGGATATTCGCATGATCTAAAATGCTATTCTTGTTAAAAAGATGGTTAGAAAGCCGGAACCAGTTTAATATAATCAAGGGAGATGGAAACGCTTCCTCCGGAACTGGATGAAGTATTGGCACCAACCACATATAGGTTAACATTTTTATACCGGGGTATCGTAATTTGTCCTAGTGACACTTCAGCATAATTTTGATTTGCCACTGTTACATAAGGAAAATTTCCTGTTGTAGTAGTGCTATCCACTGCAAGGCGCTGCGTCCAAAGGGGTGTGGTTTGAACGTCGTTAACGGCAACCCAAAAAGCATTGTAGCGCATACTGTTTACGTTTCTAGCTAAGTATCTAATCCAATAGCTGGCGTAGCTATAATTCTGCATGAGCAGGTCTTTATAGTTAAGGGCAGTAAGCGGGTTTAGTCTAGTTCTAAAAAATGTTTGGGCTGATCTGTCTGTTACAAATTCAGAAGGGAATTCTCCCTGTATAATGATGGGTGGAAACTTATACGTTAAGTTGAAATTAACCTGACTCATGGTATATACCCAACCGTTACTGGTTTTCACAGCGCTCAATATTTTTGTTTTATCTATCGGCACTTTCACACCATATTGAGAAACAATTGTGTCAGGTAACTGCGCAACAGTAAACGCTCCTTTGATGGCAAGGTCTTTTACTAACCATGAACCACCCAAATTGTTGGTGGTATCAACTGAAGTTGTTTTAAACCATGGGGTGAGTTTGTTTAATTCAGTAGTGTACGCTGCGTCGTTTAAAACAATAAAAGTGTATTCACTGCTTTCGTCAGATACATTCATAACCTGGTCTAGGAACCTATTTCTTTGGCTAAGGCCTGTACCGGGTTTGTAAACAGGTAGTCCAGTGTTTGGGTCAACACCTGTTTGCTCTGCTTTAGATGAATCAAAATAGTTATAATTCAAAGAGTTGAAAAAGTTCTTGCTATTGTTGTAGCCCGTGCTGTTCAATAACCACTGCCAGCAATTGTCTTTTACCAAAAGGTTTTTGTCAACCATATTATACAATCCATTTGCACAATATTTATTGGCCGTAGTAATAGTAGAAGAATCTATTTGAAGATTCAACAGGTTGCTGTATTTGCCGCTAAGCATGGGCACCCTTTGAACCAATGATACACCAGACGTAATGCTACCATTAGAAATGTGGTTTCCTACAAATGCCTTTAATAAATTGGTGTCGGCTAAAATACTAGGCGATAGGGCAGCGATGGCTGAGTTGGATGGAATCCAAACCGTAAACGATTTTGATGATGCCAGGGTTTTATCATAGCCTGTCTTTACTAAAAGTTCCGAAAATTTAGCCGCATCCGGATTGGCACTGATGGCTGTATACAAATTAGTGCCCAAGTTAGGATCACTGGAATCGTTGTGGTCGGTCCATCCTTTTTTACACGCCGTCACTGCTAAACAAAGGGCGAGGACAACAACCGTAATTCTACTATTTTTCACAAGCAACATCTTTTATTGTTTATATAAACCTTTCTACTTTATTGTAATATGGTTCCGTCTCTACCAAATAATGGTCTTTGTTGGTCAAAGTCTACCGGGATAAACTGTACAAAATCTACTGTACTTGTATTGTTTGCTCCCGAACCTTGGTCTTTTACGCAGGTAAATCGGAGGGTATGTCGGTCGGTTGTAGCCACATCAACAATACCCGCTAACATTGCATAGTTATTACTCGTTGTAACTACTGTATATCTCTTATATCCGGTTGCTTCTAATGCAGCTCCCGCTAATGCGCCATTCAAGGCAGTGGTTAAATCAATAAGTTTAGGAGTGGGTGTTCCATCAAAAGACAACTGAATATATTGCCCAACGCTGGCCCTTCTAAAGCAAACCCAAACCTTGTATTTGCCTTTTACAATCAACGGTGTTTTAAATTCAATCCAATTATTGGCTGCTGCATTATTAAAACGCATATTGAAATCGAAGTGGTCGTCCCACCAATAAAAGTTACCTGTTGTTGCGGCTTCACTTGTATACTGTGGCAATGAGTTCACATTCTGCCAAGTCACGTCTTTCAACTGACCCAGTGCAAATGTTTGTGTCTTGCCAGGCTTTCTATAAATAGAAGTAAGTTTGATGATTTCTGGTTGTGCCGCAATATCAAAGTCCACACGGAATGGATCTCTTTTCTTCAACAATAACTGTCCATTTAAATTATGAAATACCCCATTGGTAGCAGGCATATCACTTGTTGTTCTATTGATAGGAATCCCTTTTTCAAACACATTATTAAAAGTAGCTTGGTTCATTAATACATTGGTTCCATCCAACATTTGTGTTACTACTTGTTGTGGTGCATAGGTGTTGTGAGATGTAAAGGATACGATATCAGCAATGTATTTGATATCCCATAATATATGATAGGCCATATATAAATTCAAACTATCGTCTGGATTTTTTGGATTACCCGTTTTACTATACTTGGCTTTAAAAGAGGCATAGGTAGGAAAGCCCGCAACTTTCAATACTGAATCGGATTCCAATAACAATGTTTTCCATCTTCTTGTAGTATCTGTGGTATTGATTGCATTCAAGGTATCATACCAACCCGTTTCTTTTAATGCCTGTGTGAAATAAGAATACTTAGCATTGGCTTCAATCTGTTTTGCAACGGTAAGTGTTGCGGCTAATAATACGTGGTCAACCGTATGTACATAGCCATTACCTGTCAATTGATTTAGTTCTACCGAAATGGCTTGCCTATTGATCACTGTTGCGCCGGTTTCTGGTTGAACGCCCGTAGTTAAAAACTGTCCTTGCATGGTTGGTGCATACAATTTTCCATCTGTAAAAGAAGTTGATCTGATGGTATCATTGATGATGTGAAGTCGCATTAAATCTTTCAGTGCGTCTACATCCATTTCATCCACAGAATTTTTGCCAATAGAAGTCAAATAAATTTTGAATGCGGCATTGTTGGGTGCAAACAAAGTATAGGTTCCGTAGGCATTTAAAAAGGGACTGATATTGGTTCTATCCAGTGCTTTTACCAGCTCTGAATATTGATCCGGACTTTTCCTCAAAAAGTCAACGATGTTCACATCCGTAGTGGTCAACAGGTCGAACTGTTGTTTCTTACAAGCAAATAAGCCTAGTAAAAGAAAACAAAAGCAAACCGACCATTTATGTTGTTCGAATATTTTCATTTGTGGCATTTTTGACTATTTATAAAAAGGGTTTTGTACAAGGTTTGGATTTAATAAGAGCTCATTAAAATAAATTGGGAAATAATGAGCGTCTGGATTTTTATATTTATTGATGGCACTTTGTTGTCTTGCTCCTGGCGCTGAACGTGAAACCATGTTCAACAAAATGTCTTTTCTTTCGTAATTATTTCTTTTTGCGTTACGCAATACATCGTACCAGCGCTTGCCTTCAAAAGACAGTTCTCTAGCCCTTTCTGCTAGGATATAATCTGTCATGTCGTTTTTGTTAGAAGGGTCAGGATTGGTATTTGTTGCAGCGAGTGCGCCTGCTCTATTTCTAATTGTATTGATTAGTTGTATGGCTTCTGTACCCCTTCCTCCTATTTGATTCAGTGCTTCTGCTTTCATCAACAAAATGTCGGCATACCGATAAACAAACCAGTGTGCAAAAGAGGCGTCCTGTGTTCTTCCGGTATTGCTTGTAACGCCCAAATATTTCCAGATAGCATTGTCGCTTGTTCTTATCGATGCGCCTTCTCCTCTGATGTCTTTCTTTGTATCGTCTACATAGTCAATAGTATAAATTTGATCCATCACGTACGGACTTGCATAAATTCTTCCTCTATTGGTAGTTAACATGGAGAAAAAGGAATTCAACTTTTGGTTGTCGTATTGAAATTCAAAAATGGATTCTGCAGAATTGCCTTTAAAATAAAGTGTGTTGAACCAACCGTCATCGCCCTTGATTAAACCGAACTGATTGGAATTGATGATAAAATTACAAGCGTCAACTGCGTCGGTATAATTATCCATCCACAGGTATACATCCGCAAGCATTGCCTTTACGGTATACTTGGTAATTCTTCCTTTGTCAACCATTGAATTGCCATAAGAAAAAACTGCGTTACTGTCTGCATATTTTAAATCAGCCAATATAACTTTGAGAATGGTATCTGCAGAAGTTTTAGGAATCTGTTGCAGGTCTTGATCGCTTGAAGTTGCCTTTAGTTTTAAAGGCACGTCTCTAAAACTTTTTACCAAATAAAAATACATCAAACCCCTAAGCGCTCTTGCTTCGGCCAAATAGGCATTGAGTTGTACCTGTGTTAATGTTTTGTCGTTATTAATGACACTTGGTGCAAAATCAATGATTGTATTGCAATAGTTGATGGTACGATAAACAGAAGCCCATTTAGTATTTGCATTAGTTGGCAGTGTATTCACATTGATGATGTCTAGTTCATCATTGGTAACACCTAGTCCGTTTGTGATCATGTCTGCCCTAAGTTCTCCCCAGAGAAATAAGTATTCACTCAAAGGTTTGTCGTTTCCCGTAGGATCGCCCAGTAAAGAAGCATAGCTACCAGTAACGGCAGATTGTATTTGCTCTTTGGTTTGCCAGAATTCCTGCCTGGTAATACCATCCTGCGGTTGCAGTGTCATCCATTTTTTACAAGAAGTAGCTAGCATTGAAAATGCTAGCACTATTGTAAAACCAACGATTATTTTTCTCTTCGTCATCTTAATTGATTTCAGATAATTTAAAATGATGTGGCTATCCCAAACGTAATCATAGATACGGGTGGGGTTGTTGAATTATCCGTTACAATGGTAAAGGGTCCAGAAATACCTCTTGGGGCTACTTCAGGATCTTGTCCAGTATACTTGGTAAACGTGATCAGGTTCTCTGCTGTTAAATAAGTGCTCAAACTTTTTAGCTTCAACTTTTTTAAAGTCTTTGCGGTAAACGTATATCGAGCAGTAATAGAACGGAACCTTAAAAACGAAGCGTCTTCTACATAACGGTCGCTTCCCAGCCAGTTGAAACCTGCATTCCAGATGGCTCTTGGAATATCTGTTACGTCACCCGGATTGCGCCATCTTCTCAATACCGCGGTACTTTGGTTGTTGAATCCATACATATTGGTTGTAGTCATCTGTGTTCCATTCACTACATCGTATCCATAACGGAAGTTGAAGAAGGCGCTGATTTTAAAGTTTCCTTTGAAGGTAATATTTGGACCAAAGCCGCCAGATAGTTTAGGATTACTATTTCCTAAATACACCACGTCTTTATAGTCGATGCTACCATCTTTGTTGATGTCTTCATATTTGGCGTCGCCTGGTTGAAACACATAGTCGGTTTGTGGATAGTTGAATCGCATGTAAACCGACTGTCCATTCGGCCCAATGATGGGTGCGCCTTTTGCATCTGTAGCAATGGTTGCTGCTTTGTCGGCATATACTCCTTGAAATCGATATCCATAGATTGAACCAAAAGGATTATTAATTTGTAAGAACGCCTGATACTGTCCGTTTGCTGTTAAGGCAGTCACGTTTTGTTTTGGATAGAAAGGAGACATTTCACGAATGATGTTTTGGTTTTGTGAAATGTTGAAGTTGAAGTCAACCACCCAATCCTTTGTTTTTATAGGCGTTGTCATGATATTCAATTCCCATCCTTGGTTATCTAACATACCCACGTTCATGTCTACAGAATTATATCCTGTAAAAGAGGGAATCTGTAATCCATAAAACAATAGGTCTTTGGTACGATTTCGGTAAACTTCCAAGTCAATATTCACCCTTTGTTTAAATGCAATTAAATTGACACCAAAATTCAGTCCGTGTATCACTTCCCATTTCAGGTTGCTCAACTCCATAGATGATGGAAATACACCACCCTGACCTTGATAGCTCCATCCATTACTTGCATAGTTATTATAGAAACTATAATCGTAACGAGGGGCGTTGCCCGACTGACCATAACTTGCCCTCAAACTTAATTCGTTGATTTGTTTGATCGACTTCATGAATGGCTCACTACTAACCCTCCATCTTGTAGAAATAGAAGGGAAGCTACCATAGCGATTGGCTGGACCAAACCTAGAGCTTGCATCCATCCGAATACCTGCATTGATGATATATCTTTCTTTATACGCGTATTGTGCGTTCCACAACAAACCAATCGTTCTTGTTTGTGCGTAACCCGCACCAATATTCAAATCTTGGTTCTGTGTTCTTGAAGGAACTGATGGGTCTTGTAATAAAGACGATGCCGAGTTTGAAGTGAGTGCTTGGTTTGAAATGGTTTTGTTGTCGTATGTCTGAAAAGAAACCAAAGTAGTCAGCGTATGGTTTTCTTTTAGTTGTGGGGTATACAACAAATTGGTTTTTGATTGAACGTTGAAACCGTCATAGTCGCCATTATACGCCCTATTCACCACTGTTTCCGTAACGGGCCTACCTGTAGCAATTTGGGGAAGGAAGGTATTGTTCTTGGTACTGTTGATATCAAATTGGATATCGCCAGTTAGTATCAATGTTCTTGGAATAATTTCGTAGGAGATATTAAAGTGCGGCGTAATCCTATTTCCATAAACCCTGTTCTTTGCCGCATTGGCCATGGCTACTGGGTTATAAGTAACAGGATATTGTCCTTGGATGTTGGCTGCAGGAGAAAAAAAGTTAGGGGTTAGAATACCTTGTTCGTTATACTCGTAGATACTCATATTAGGCATTTTATTCAGTGCCACGTTTCTGATTTCTTGTGCTGTTGAACCCGGACTATATCCCTTTGGATTATCAGTAAATGTATACGCAATATCCGTACGGAATTTAATGCGCTCAGATACAATATAATCGAGGTTAATTCTAGTATTGATCCTTGTTAAGCCCGTACCAATAGTGGTACCTGTTTGATTAAAATAACCCATTGATGCAAAATATCTAGCTTTCTGTCCGCCACCCGTAATAGATAGGTTATGGTCTTGTGCATACCCCGTTTGTGTAATGGCGTCAATCCAGTTGGTGTTCTGTCCGTAGTTATTATAATAATAAGGATCATTAGGATCATAGGCAAATTCTTTCACGTTTTGGGTATTCAATGGAGTACCCGTTCTGTTCATTACTTCTTCTGGAATCAGGTTAGAATATTGATTACCATTTAACATGGGAATGGTTTCGGGCTGCTTAGACATGGTTCCTTTAAACGTATAGTTCAAAGAAGGCTTACCAATGATGCCGCGTTTTGTGCTAATCAACAATACACCACTTGCCGCTCTTGATCCCCACATAGCTGTTGCTGCGGCATCTTTTAAAACCACAATCTCTTTAATATCTGATGGAGCAATATTTAATAATTGTGCATAGCCTTGATCATCTGCTGTGCCAAAGTTGAAGTCGGATGGAATCGCTGTTTCATAAGGCATCCCGTCCACAACAATCAATGGATTGGTTCCTGCATTGATAGAAGATGTACCACGAATACGAATGGACATACCCGCTCCTGGATCTCCTGAACTTGCGGTGATATCCACACCAGCCAAACGACCCTGTAGCGCTTGGTCAATAGAAGAAGAGCCCATCTCTTCTAAATCTTTGGCTTGTATTTTAGCAGAGGCTATGGTGAGGTTTTTATCAGATACCGACATGTTACCGTTGTCTGTTCTTCTTCCTCCAACCACTATTACTTCGTTTAAAGAATTTGCGTTGGCTATTTCAAGCTGAACATTAAACGTGGTTTTACCTTGTAGGTCTTCTTCAATTGTTTTGTATCCAATATAAGAGAAAGAAATTTTGTGCTTTGTGTTGGTGATTCGAAGTGCGTAGTTACCTTCTATATCTGTGGTAACACCCCTCACAATACGACCGTCTTTGTCTACCTCAGCAACGGATACGTGTGCAATGGGCGACTTGTCTTTTTTGTCTGTAATTTTTCCCCTAAGTGTAATCTGTGTGGTTGGCGCGTCTTGAGCCAATACTGGTTGTAAGAATCCAACTAGCATTGATAAGAACAAATAGCAAACTAATTTTTTCATATGTCTTTTGTGTAAATGGGAATTAGGTTTTTAATGTTGCCTTATAATTACTAATTGGGATTGTATTTCAAATAATTATCAATCAGGTGAATCACACACCTATCCGCCAAATTATTACTACTTGCCACAACAACATTAGACGCCCGTCCGTAATTGTCTTTAATCTGCATGCTGTTAAGCGCGTTAGTAATTAGCAACTGTCCCGCATCGCCACTAGTATTTTTGAACAGTGTTTCATAGGTGCCCGCTTTCTTTCCGTCTGGCACCACCGTATTTTTATTCAGTATATGATAGAGGATAAAATTGTTTACCAAGTCTTTTTCTGCTTGTAGTGTTGGAACAAAATTTGGCACCCCGGTAGTTGTGTTTCCAGGTAGCAAGCCGTCTTTCACTGCTTGCACAATAGCATTGTTATTAGGAATAAAAGAAGTATAAAACACACCCGGTTGCACGCCCAAAATTGCACCAGAAGCGGCTGTAAAAATAGAGGCGCTTTTCAGGTATTGAGAGAAATTAAAAAACTGCGATGCGGCGGCCGAAGCACCACCTAGGGCCACAATGGTGAGTCCGAAGTTTTTTACACTAAAGGTTAAAAGGTTGTCAGCATAGTACACGCGACCATTAAATGAAGTTTTTGTTTCGCTGGTATTTACGGTATATCCACTGTCAATAGAACCAGCCGATGAAAACTTACCCGCATTCCATTTAATGTAATCACCGCTGATTGATTCAATAATACCAGAACCAGAAATATTGTCTAGTTCACCCGCTTGAATAGGAATGATATGTGTGCCTAATATTCTTTGAAGGTTGTCTCTTGGTACATTACCTGAAGTTGTTGTTGAAGTTCCAGGAACGGTGTAGGTCCAAGCACTCAATGCCGTGCTAAAATCATAGCCTCTTTTTTTCAACACAACGTCACTCATCATCACCATCACGTATTTAATGGTTGGAATAGTTATGGTGAAACGATAGTTCTGATCAAGTGCGCGCGTCATCAATAAATTGGCTGGGTCTAAATACGACCTACCATAAATTGTTCTGAACACATTTGCCTCTTGTGCCTTGTTGGTGCCATAAAAAAATCCGTTACTCAATACTTGTTTTTCTACAATGTTTGAGGTAGCGTTAACTGTTGGTGGTTCTCCTTGTGCATTATTGGTTACACTAAACTTACTGGGCCACATGGTTGTTTGCCACATGTGCGAATTCACAAAATCTTGAATGATTGAAATGGGCACCGCGTCTAGAGAAGCATACTTTTCTAACAATACTGTTTGCACATAATTTAAAGTTGCCGTATTGTTTGGTGCTAATAGGGTATAGGAATTCGACTGACCGTCGTTGTCCTGCGACTTAATAAAATTTTCATTTGAAGGAGAGAAGGAAGTACCTGCAGCAAATGTTTTGATAAATACGTTGTCATTCTTACCCGTTATTAATTTGTATCGATTCGTTGCTTCTGCATTGCTTACAAAAGAAACAATGTATTTATCAAATATTTTTTTGAACTCACTATACTGAGCTGTTCTTCCAAGGTGTTGGTCAATGCTTCTTGTGGGAGTAATTACTTGGTCAATCTCGTGGATATAACCGTTCTCTGCTACATAATCTGTTTTAATAACAGCTGCACCTAAAAGATTAAAACCGGTGAATGTGCTATTGGGGAAAAAATAAGTATAGTCTGAAGTTGGTATTCCTTTTGCCGACAAATAAGTGTTCGTAAAATAAGTGATGTACTTGTTGTTGTTGTCGCCTAAAACAAAACTATTGTTTCTATTAGATCCTAGTGCTTTTACTTTTTCTCCTGTTTTAGTAGTATCGTCATAGACGCTTGTATAGTTTGCCGTTCTTCTTCTAAATGCATTGTTCACCACCCAACCCGCATTGGATTGATAGTCGTTTAGTTGCGCTTTAGTAAAAGCATTATACACCAAACAATAAGTAACAATACTTTGTGCCGCAGCAGAATCTAATTTCTCTATTCCACTAATACTTTGATCAGTAAAATATTTTTGAAAAGCCGCATCGTTTGGCGCAAACAAAGTCCAATAACCCGCAGCGCCAAGGATGTCTCTATAACCCGCCTTGTCTATACAAGCCAAGAGGTTTTTAAAATTTCCTTTTTGTTGCAATACTTGGTAAATGGGTTGAGCCAGGGTATCTGGTCTACCATAAAATTCATCGAAGGCCTTCTTTTTACAGCCGGTTGAAAGAATGGACAATAGCGTAACGATGACAAAAACGGAATTAAAAATTCTTCTCATAACAGTAGCAGTCGTTAGTTGTTTATCTATTCGGTTGTTCTGGTAAACAACCATCCAATAGTCAAAATGTTGAATTACAACCGTAGAATTTTCGGTTGAATTTTCGCAACAAATTAACAATTGTCAAATAAACAACTATCCTGCTGCATCCTGCGTGTAGCTGCTTTTTGGGCGGATTGCCTAAAAAAACAAATGGCCGCCAGACATTTAAACTGGCAACCACTTTTATGCACACCTCGGGGGAATATACGTTCCCCATAATTATTTCAATTGGCGTGCCAATAACTCTTAATTGAAACTTAAAGAAAATCTAAGGTTTTGTTAAGCGGGTTGACACTTAAAGTCTTACAATATTGTATATGTCCACTTGTGGGGATAAATATTGACCATTTAACTTTTGCCCCGATATTTTAAACACCAAATTCAACCCTTTCACCACTCTGCCAAATGTGGCATAACCCAACCGATCTTCGCAGTTTTCACCTCCGTAGTCGAGTCCGGGCTGATTGCCTATCACAATAAAAAATTCCGTTCCGGCGGTTCCAGGCGCAGCTCTAGCCAATGAAATCACCCCTTCCGTATGCAATATTTTTGTTTGTTGTGTGCTTTCGTGTACTATTCCTTTGATGCTTACCGCTTTTTGATAATTTGTTTTCCAAATACCCCCTTGTATCAATTCTGTTTTGGGTGCATTAGAAGGTTGATTTTCCATATTCAGTGCGCGATAAAAACCACTATTATAATAAAATCCAGAATCTATATAACTTAAAAAGGCTGCCACCGTCTTTGGCGCTTGTTTTGGATAAAGTTCTAGTTCTATTTCGCCATATTTGGTTTGTATTAATATGTGCGGATTTTCATAAACGGGCTTGTTTTTCAGCACACAAGAATGCATCATACAAGCAACACAACTAAGAACCATCAAGCGTTTTAACCACATAAATTATTGCATTATAGCTGCAAGATAGACTGCTAATTGTTTCAAAATGGCTGCGTCAATGTCTATTTGTTCCTTGGCTTCTTTCCAATTTTTTTGCTCTATCGCTTCGCGAATGCCCGGCATCGTTTTTACGCCATAGCCCGTATAAAATCCGGGGGCATAAATACTGTGTTTAAACCAAGGTCTCCTAGGTAATCCATTTGCTGAAAGAAGCTGCTGTTCTGCTTTATAGAGTGATTCATTTGTTTTTTCGCTCAACTTTCCGTCTTGTTTTAAGATCCATTGTTGCAATTGTTGGCTCGATTTTTCCAAATCGGTTAGGGCGTTTTGTAAGGGCGAAAAGTCTAGATAGGGTACTGTTGATTTTACCATTGGTTGTTTTTCTTTTTTTGTTGGGTCGGCCGCTAGTTGATACAAATTACTAGAGACTACTTCATTCTCTGTTTGCACTGTTTCACGGAGCTGGTCGGTTGTTGCCGACAATTCTTTGATATATCCGGCAATTGTTTTTTGTAGTCGCGTAAAATCAAAGGGCAAAACATCCGCATTGGCCATTCTAAGTGCTGCCCTTCCGGCTGTTTTTGACAAAGCGAGACCGTACACAAATCCAGGATCTTTAAACTTACTATAGTGGTCATAGCTGTCGTAAATAGAATGGTATTCGCCTCCATCGTCTTCACCACCATAACCCAAATTCAAAGCACTCAATCCGAGGTGTTGAATAAAAGAGGAATAGTCCGATCCCGAACCCATGGCATTGATATGATAGGTTTGATTGCTCATTGCTTCTTGTTTAGCCTTGGTTCCTTTTGCGTTTACAATCTCGGCCGCTCTTTGGCGCTCAAAAACCGACACGCCCGTTTGTGGGTCCATCACGTCTTTGGCAACCTCATAGACCATATTTTCCAGTGCGTGCGATCCCTCGGCGCCTAGAAAACCCCTTGCATTGCCGTCTGAGTTAATATACAATACGGTTTTTTGTTGCAGTTCCACGGCATGGTCTTCCACCCATTCGGTTGACCCCAATAATCCAGGCTCTTCCCCATCCCAGGCGCAATAGACTAGGGTTCTCATGGGCTTCCACCCTGTTTTTGAAAGGGCCCCAATCGACCTCGCTTCCTCCAATAAAGCCGCCATTCCACTTACTGGGTCATTGGCTCCATTCACCCAAGCATCGTGGTGATTTCCCCTTATGACCCACTGATCTGGATAGGCAGACCCCTTCAGGGTTGCGATTACATTATAGGCGGGTACGGTATTCCAGTTAAAATCTACTTTCAGGTGTACCTTGGTTTTACCCGGACCTATATGGTAAGTAAAAGGCAATCCGCCCATCCAATCCGCCGGCGCCACTGGCCCTTCCATGGCCTCCAGCAAAGGCTTTGCATCGTGGTAACTAATGGGTAAAACAGGAATTTTTAAAAGATTGGTGGCCTCGCTTCTATCCAAGCGCTTGGCATTTCCAATGGACCCAATATTGGGTGTAAGTGGGTCGCCCGGATAAACCACCATGTCCATGATAGAGCCCCTCTGTACGCCGAATTCGTTCTTGAATGCTCCTTTAGGATACACGTCGCCCGCCCCATAACCATCGTCTTTCGGGTCCGAATAAATGATGCATCCTATTGCCCCGTGTTCCTGTGCTACCTTGGGTTTGATGCCCCTCCAGCTTCTGCCGTATTTGGCTATGACAATTTTTCCTCTTACGTCAATGCCCAGTTTTTCTAGGGTTTCATAATCGGCCGGAACGCCATAATTCACAAAAACCAATTCCGCCGTTACGTCGCCATCAGCACTCCAGCAATTATAGGTTGGTAGCTGGTCGTCCTGACCAGAAGTAGCGTCTTCTTTCAGAGCGGGCTCTTTCAACAGGGCTTTAAAAACTGTGGGGCCGGTCATTTCCAACAACCTTGTTTTAGGTGTTGGAAACAATACCTGGTAGGTTTCTATTTTTGCGTCCCATCCAAAAGATTTGAACTGCGCCAATATATTTTCTGCCACTGCTTTTCCACCTACAGAACCAACAT
The DNA here is from genome assembly GCA_031428775.1 of Bacteroidota bacterium. Lineage (GTDB taxonomy): Bacteria > Bacteroidota > Bacteroidia > Chitinophagales > Chitinophagaceae > Sediminibacterium. The sequence goes on along the minus strand of JANOYH010000109.1, from coordinate 15,741 downwards.
GATGGGGTTTTGCAGATAGGTCTTTCACATTTTTACCAATCCTTTCGGCGCTCATGCCAGCATCGAACTGTTGTTCCAGTTGTTTTTGTTTGGCCGATGAGGCTACAGTGAATCCTGTAATGGGTTGTTGCGCTATGGTCACCAAACTGAAGATGGAACCACATATTAGGCTGATTGCTTTTTTTGATGTCATAAATGAAAGTTGAATATAATTTCTTACTTATTGAAACATTGTTGGATGAATTTTATTCCATTCTGTGGCATTTTGATAGGCTTTGGCAATAGAAATAATGGTGGCTTCGTCGTATAATTTTCCCACCAATGTGATACTTGTAGGCAGTTGATTTCTATTAAATCCTGTTGGAAAGCAAATGACGGGATGGCCCGTTAAGTTGGTGATGGCTGATTGGTTGTTGCCGTTATTCGGACAAATCACCGCATCATACTGCTGCACCAATTCGTTCACTTTTTGCATTAACAAATAGCGATGGCGATTGGCGTTGATATATTCCACGGCAGGCATTAAGCGGGATACTCGGAAGCTATTGGGCCAGTCGAATTTATTTTGCCGGGTCATCTGGTCGTCCAGTCCCATCCTCGTAAACTCATCAAAAGCTGCTGCACATTCCGCACTAATGACTACGTCCATGATATTGTAATTGTACACGGTACTGTCAGGGAAAACGACAGGTATTAATTCAACCCCCAGTTTTCGATATGTTTCCAAAACCTTCCATTCGTTGCGGGATGTATCCGTTATTTTATCGAAATAGTTTTTAGCATACGCAATTTTTTTGCCCTTTAATCCTGCTGTGGGTTGATAGTTGAAGGGCATATTCACCGCACTCTGGTCTTTTCCATCGGTACCGTGGATCACACTGAAAACCAATGCGGCGTCCTCGGCGCTTCTGCAAATGGGACCAACCTTATCAAGACTCCAGCTTAGCGTCATGGCGCCTGACCTGCTGATACTACCAAAAGTTGGACGAAGTCCAGTTGCTCCACAGGTTGCTGATGGCGATGTAATAGATCCCCAGGTTTCTGTGCCAATTGCAAAGGGTATGAGCCCAGCAACGGTTGCGGATGCGGATCCTGCAGAAGAGCCGGATGATCCATTTTTAAGGTTCCAAGGATTTTTGGTTCTGCCCCCAAACCAATAATCGCCCATGGCTAAGGCCCCCAAAGTAAATTTTGCTACCAATACGGCACCTGCTTCTTTGAGTCTGGTATACACATAAGCATCCGCTTCAATAACTTGTTCTTTATAAGGAGCCGCCCCCCAAGTGGTCTTGGTTCCTTTTACGGCAAACAAATCTTTTAATCCATAAGGGATGCCATGAAGTGGGCCACGATAGATTCCTTTGGCCATTTCATCGTCGGCCTGTTTGGCCTGTTGCAGGGCTATCTCTTCGGTAAAACTCACGACACAATGAAGGGTGTCGCTGAATTTTTTAAGTCGGTCTATATAAAATTGAGTCAGCTCAACCGAGCTGATTTTTTTGCTTTTGATGAGCGCTGATAATTCGCTTAGGGAATAAAAAGCAAGGCTTTCTTTATTTTGAGGTAGACTTATGTTCTTAGAAATATTCCAAGCGATGGGTCTTTGTTTGGTTTCAAATGTCATGCCCGGCAGTACTGGGTTTTGCCATAAACTCATAGGCACACTATTGTCTAAATGCTGTTTGTGCATCAGACGATAGTTTTCGAAATTTTCCATAACCCCGGCATACATGGTATCTAGTTCTTTTTGACTAAACTGAAGGTCCATGATTTTTGCAGCCGAGTTCAAATCAGCTACACGCATACTATCTTGCCCTGCGCTTTTTAAACAAAGAAAAAGCGCCAAAAAAAAGAGTGTTTTTTGCATGCTTCTAAGATACTGTTTTCTGGTCTTTTACCCATAACAAGAACAATTTATATCCGATAGAAAGGATAATTGCGCCGGTAAAAAGGCCAATAAATCCTTCTAGTAAAAAACCACCAATCACGCCAAGAAAAATCACCAACATGGGTACTTTTGACCCTTTGCCCAATAATATTGGTTTTAAAATATTGTCAGAAAGCGTTACTAATAATAAATAAATTGTCCACCCAATAGCATGGATTCCACCTCCATCAGCAAAGAGATAGGCAATTATACCAAAAATGATTAAACCCGGGCCCACTTGAATAATACATAAGACCAATGCTAATAGCGTCCACACACCTGCATGAGGTATGCCCGCAAAGAAAAACCCGAATGCACAAAGTGCTGCCTGAATTACCGCAACACCTAATACACCTTTTAGCACACTACGTATGGTTGACGAGGTGAGTTCTAAATATTCTTTTCCATTATTCCCTATCATGCGTTTGAATATGTTTTCTGCGGTTGCTTCTGTTCCGTTAGATGCCAATAATACGCCAGCAATAATAATAGAAAGGATTACCTGTAAAAAACTCAAGCCCGTTCCCACAATACCTACTAAAACAATTTTTGCGATAGCCAATATTTTATCACGGTGTTCTTCAAATAGGGTTGTTAGTGTACCAGAAATATTATGCAGCGCGTCGTATAATTTGGTACCAATAATGGGCCAGGTTTTGATGTTTTCGCTGGGCAGGTCCAGTTGAATTTTTCCTTGTTCCATTTGTTCTTTAAGCGTGATGATATTTGTGGTAAGAGAGGATAGGAATAATCCTGCAGGAATAAATATTAAACAAAGGATGGTGAGTGTTATAACGATTGATGCGATGGTTTTTTTTCCACCCATTTTTTGGGCCAAGTATTTGTGCACTGGATAAAGTGCCACAGCAATTATAGAGGCCCATAATACAGGAAGTAAGAAAGGTGATAGGAGTTGGAAGCAATAGTATAATAAAAAAACCAGTGCTGCTAAGCGAATAGATATTTCCACAATATGCTTTGTGCTTGTGTTAGTTTGGTTTTCCATTGATTGTTTTATTGGTGAATAACTATCTAACTGTTGCTTCCTTATAAAGTTAGTTAAGCGCCGCGTCTCTTGTATGAATTTTGTTTAATGTAGCAGCATAGGCCGTAGTAGGTAGCAAAAAGATTAAGAACGCTGTATACATTAGGGGAATGTGAATGGTGAAACAGAGAACCATCAACAGTATCAAGATCAATCCATAAACAAAAAACAAAACGCCAAACAAAACTGAATCATAAAAGATGATATAGTTTGTTTTTTTTGCAATAGCTTTTTGAATGGGTCGATAAAGTGGTTGATGGATGATTTTTCCTATAAAAGCTAGTGGTTCTAGCCAGGATGGAAAAAGTAATTTTTGTTGGGGAACTTCAATCAACCCTTCTATGGCTTTGTATAGTTGCTGATTAAAGTGGTTAAAATTTTGTGCGTCGTCTTCAAACAACAGCATCTCTTTTTTTCCAAATACCTCGCCTGTATTAATGTTTACTTTTTTTCCAAACTCTCTAAAAGAATTATATGCAATGCCCATGGGTAAAACATTCAAGGACACGCCTTCTTTCCAACTACTAAATGCAATTCTGGCTGCGCCTTTTTTAAAAGGTTGTAGCTGGTGTTTATTTACGCAAATGCCTTCTATAAAAATTAATAAGATGCCGTTGTTGCGCAGCACTTCTCTGCTTTTTTGAAATGCAAAGTCGTTTAGTCCCATATGCTCTTTTCCTTCACTCAATCTATAGATGGGAAACATGTGCAAGAGTCTTAATAAACTACTATGCCAGGGCTTATTAAAAGCATCTCCCCTTGCTAAAAAATGCACGGGCGAGCGAAATAAGCAGGCTACAAATACCGCATCCAAAAAGGAATTGGGGTGGTTGGCACAAATTAAAATGGGACCCTTCCCTTCTCGAATATATTCGGGACGTAGTTGAATAGCTGGACAAAAAATCCTCAGCGCTAAGAGTACAATTGGTTTTAATAGAAAATATACCAAAATAAAATTTTAAGGAATCTTGATGGTGGCCGATAAAGAAAAGCCCAAACTCTGTCCAGCACTTCTACCATAAATGGTATAAAATACTTTCAATGATGGAGTTACGGTTCTGCTAATTTTTTTGCCCCATGAGCCCGATAGTGTACCGAACATAAAATCTTTGTTAGCTGCTTGGTTTGCGGCAGAAAAATTTTTGTCGGCACTTGACGAAGTCTGATGATTTAGGGTAAAGATTAATAAGTTCGACTTGGGTAATTCCATGCCATAAATCAGGTTCACGTTAAATTGGTTGGGGCCGTCTTGTTGGTCAAAATACCTGGTGAAAACTCCTTCAACAATTGCGAAGGTGTTTTTTTTGACGTTGAAGGAATAGTTGGTACCAATGAATGCGCCTTTAGACCCAAAGCCCATATAGGGTTCGGTAACATTGCTATATAGGGGTATAATAATACCGGCTTTGATGGTAAAGTATTTTTTTAAGTCTTTTGAGGGAGTGTGAAAAGCAAATCCTGTGATCAGATCGCCCACACCCACTTTGTTTACTTTATCATATAGGTTTTTTGATGTGATAAAGTTTAGGGGTACGTTGAACATAAAATCGGTATTTCTACCAACACCAATTGCACCATAGATGCCAATGGTTTGGTTGGTATACCTTCCTTCAAAAGGAGAGCTTTCGAGCTGACTATTCGTATTAAAAAATCGTTTCGAAGTAGAATAAGTATAGGAAGGTGTTAATGCCATCCGATGCTTACCCACGGGCCAGTCGGCCCGAGTTTCCATAGAAAACCCTATGAGCAATAAGGAACTAAGTATGGTTGCAAGGTGTTTGTACATGTTACCTTATTTTATTTTTTTCCTTTGGCTAGTTTTTCATAGAACCAAATACTTTTAAATGTATTATGTCTTGATGGAACCTCGTGACCTAGTGTAGGAAAGGTATAGATCTCACTTTTTTTAATCACTTCTGGATTTAATTTGTTGAACGCGCCAATTGTTGTAACTGGTGGTGCCAGCGGATCCAATAGTCCAATACCCAATAACACAGAACATTTTATTTTGGGTACAAAATTTTGAATCTCATAATAACTCAGTGTATTCAACAAGTCTTCCTTGGTTGCAATCGTTTTGTTTTCTTCCAAATAGCGATTGAAAGAGGAAAGTATAAACGATTCACCCCTGATCTGGTCTTGCATTTCTAGGTTGAGGTGGAAGTCGCAGTACGTTGGGTTATCCACCATACAGGTTTGAATTTTATTACCCATCAAACCCGCTACCATCAGTGCCATCGATCCACCCTGACTACCCCCGAAAACCCCAATTCTTTTCACGTCGAAGCCCATTTCTTCGTTGGCAAGTATAAAATCTACTGCCCTAATACAATCCATATAAATTCCTCGATACACATATTTTGCTGGGTCATAAACGTCTTTGATGAGCATTTCAAAGACGTCTGGATAATCTTTTTTGAATTTTTCTTTGTCGGTGTACCTAGGGTTCAGCATGAAAGAAGCGAAGTCGTCGAAATAAAGGGGTTCTAACATTACATGATATCCTCCATAACCCACTAATACAGGGAATCTACTACCAATTAGTGTGGTGGGTATACTCAACCATCCAAAGATTCTTTCGTTATCAAGTGAGTTCATCTCAACCTTATACACTTTGTGTTTGAGGGTGCTTTTTTCAAAATCTTCTTCAATCTTGTATTCCGGACTAATCATGGCAAGATCGGCCATGGCTGATTTCCAAAAATCTTCAAAGTCGTCTGGCCTATGAAAAGGATTTTTCATTTTCCCGATCTCGTATCCAAAAGAGTAATAGGTTGTATCGTCGTATGTGGTGGTATTAATGGCCACAACCACATTATAGATTCCTGGATTGAGGGGAGGGGAGATATTAAAATTGAGCGTTTTTTTGCTCGATTTGTTCATTCTGATATCATAAATCTGTTCTGAAACCAATTTACCATTGATGGATTCTCTGATTTGGTAACCAACGGTTCCTTCTTGTGCTACTTTATAGGTGTTTTGTAAAGTAACATCATAGTGTATGGCCGACCTGCCCAAAAAGACACCGTCTACATTTCGTGGATTAAGGGTAATTTTCATTTCTCCCTCTAGTTCGCCGTCTATTTCCGCCGCAAACTGCTCTTTGCTTTTTTTGCTAGCTAGTTTTTCTGCTTCTTTGTCTGTTATTCCGCCTGTTACAAAATCAAAACTGAATTTGAATTCTCTTTTTACTGCATTCAGGATGATGATAAATTTTATCTGGTAGGTGCCTATTTTTTCAAAGGGGATTTCAAAGTCGTTCGATAACGTTTTTTTCTTAGGTAGTTTAAGGTCGAATGTTTTTTCGAGTTCTTTTTCGCCCGTGGTGCTGGTTATCTCATAATAGAGGGTGCCCTTTTGTTCGTCCTTTCTTCCGTTCTTAATATAAACCTTGTACTTTATTTTTTTCTTAGGGTTGTAGATGCCCGTTTTGTCAAGTGCGGTAACGGTCACGTCCACTTGGCCTTTTTCAACCTTAACTTTCTCGACTTTTTCGGTCTTTTCAGCGGTTGTTTTTTTCCTGCCCCATTGATAATACATAGAAAAGGCATTGCCATAATTAGACAGGAACAATAAGCAGACAATAATAATGAACAGCCTTTTCATAATCTTAGTTTAACTCACTAGTGCACTTTTTATTTACGCACTAGTTTTCTTGTTGAACAGGTTTTCTTTTCTCCAACAATCGAGACTTTCGAATGGCCAGATTAACTGGTTCTTCTATTGATTTATATAGTATCATAGAAATGACGTTTAAAATAACAAAAACGGTTCCAATATATAACAAGGTATCGTTGATATTTTCTGGAAACCAATAAAAACCGTTGTCGTCCATCCAGGTAAAAGAACTGTCAATCCCTTTTCTGGTAATTACTTTTGCAAAATTGGCAATTACACCAATATGAATTAGGTAAAAGATATAAGAGCTCTTACCCAAAAGCTGCATTAGGTTGGTGGATAGTATGGTTCTTACAAAGGATCCTTCTTTAATTAACCCAAAGTAAAACAAGGCTATGCCAATGGGCAATACCACATTGTTGGTAAAAATACCAAACGGGTGGTAGAGTCCATATTCTCTTCCGTCTAGGGGTAAAGACGCCATAATGGCGATACTTCCAGCAATTCCAATGATACCCAAAAAAGTAAAAATGGGCCATTTTCTATCTTGATCATTGGATCTGAGAATGATTAGGGCAAGGCCCATACCAATGAAAAACTCCACGCACCTTCCTAAAAAAGTATAGAGGAACATGAAGGTAAAATTACCAAAAAAGCCATAAAAATCTACATTTCTAAAGAGTAGCACCAGAATACTACCTGCACCCAACAATATCAGGGGCATGACATAGATCGATTTCCTATTTTTCTTCATAAAATGGAAAAACAGGGGGGCCAGAAAATAAAAGGATTCTTCCACGGTCAAGGACCAGCCCTGTCCAACTCCGGTGAATTTTAAGTCGTCAAAAAATCCCCTAATAAAAAAGATATTCAAAAATAGGAGTAGTAGTGGTGAATGAAAACCTGCCATCACACTTGGTTCTGATCCAATGGTGAATGCAATGATAAAGGTGAATAGGGTGAGGATAGCATACATGGGGTAGATACGCGCAATCCTGTTTTTGATATATTTTCTAAACCATCCTTCCGATATTTCACAGGTATCATAGTATCTCATACAGATCAAGAACCCACTTAATACGAAGAACATGGTAACCCCCATATGAAATTCGTTGAGGGTACGCATAATAGGATAGGCAAAATCTGCCTGGTTAAAATGGTGAAAGAAGACTAAAAAGGCCGCGATGGCTCTTACGCCTGTTAGGGCAGGGATGTAGGAGTTTGCTTTCATTAGCGGTAGATCTTACTATGGTTTAAGCCCTTAGAACGTAGAAAATGGCTAAATAGTATTTTTTGAAGCTTCAAAACTGCAATTTGACCACCATAAACAGCAAAAAGCCACCGGTTTGGTGGCTTCTTGTTACTTACTAACCCGTCTAAAAAACTATTTATGCTTCAGCGGCAATTTTCACATCTCTGATTTTTGCCCTGATTTTTGCTTCAATTTCGTTTGCTAAGTCTGGATTGTCTCGCAATAAACCTTTTACTGCGTCTCTACCCTGACCCAATTTATTGGCTTCATAACTAAACCAAGAGCCGCTTTTATTGACGATGCCTAATTCTACACCCATGTCAATAATTTCTCCCAATTTGCTAATTCCTTCGCCAAAAATAATATCGAATTCAGTAGCACGGAAAGGGGGAGCCACTTTATTTTTTACCACTTTTACTTTAACGTGGTTTCCAATTGCTGCGTCTCCGTCTTTGATCTGCGTCATTCTTCTAATGTCTAAACGAACAGATGCATAAAATTTTAATGCATTACCGCCAGTGGTTGTTTCAGGATTACCAAACATTACCCCAATTTTTTCGCGCAACTGGTTGATGAAAATACATATCGTGTTCGTTTTATTAATGGTAGCCGTTAATTTACGGAGGGCCTGACTCATCAGTCTTGCATGTAAACCCATTTTGCTATCGCCCATTTCACCTTCCAATTCACTTTTGGGAACCAGGGCAGCTACTGAGTCAATTACTACTACGTCAAGTGCGCCAGATAATATCAGCCTATCGGCAATTTCCAATGCTTGCTCACCATAATCGGGTTGAGAAATCAACAGGTTGTCAACGTCAACTCCCAACGCTTTGGCATATGAACTATCAAATGCGTGTTCTGCATCAATAAATGCACACATACCCCCTTTTTTCTGTGCTTCCGCAATCACGTGTATTGCAAGAGTTGTTTTACCAGACGACTCGGGTCCGTATATTTCAATCACCCTACCCCTTGGTAAACCACCTACACCCAAAGCAGCATCAAGACCAATTGAACCCGTAGAAATAACTTCCATCGGCTCATCGCTTCTCTCGTTCATCATCATCACACTTCCTTTGCCATAGTCCTTGTCAATTTTATCTATTGTTAATTTCAGTGCTTTCAGTTTGTCTGCGTTGCTCATAATGTTGTTTTTTAGTACTAATTGGTTTGTAAAAATAGGCGTTAATATAATATAAACTAATTTTTTTAGTATTTATTTTATAAAAGGGTAAATATTTTACTAATGTAATTAGTTTTTAGTGTGGCAACTAAACTAAATCAAATACCGGATTATCTATCAGTTCTTTTAACCCAATTTATACCCGCTAAAAAACATTTAGTGGGGAAAAACAACCTTATTTAAAAATTATCTAATTAATCCTGCGGCCCTACTAATCTCCAGCATTCGGTCCATTGGTTTTTTAGCGGCCAGTCGTAGTTTTTCGTCCATCAATATTTCTGGGGCTTCATATTTCATGCACAGATAGAGTTTCTCAAGGGTATTGAGCTTCATATGTGGACAATCATTGCAAGCACAATTATTGGTTGGGGGAGCGGGAATAAAGGTCTTTTCAGGGCTATTCTGCTGCATCTGGTGTAGGATCCCTGTTTCAGTAGCAACAATATAAGATGGGGCATTATCTGCCTTGGTATATTTTAATAATTGTGTGGTACTGCCAATATAATCAGCTACCCTTAAAATAGCTTCTTCACACTCAGGATGTGCAATCATTTTTGCATGAGGATGCCTGATTTTTAGTTTGGTTATTTTTTCTAAACTAAAGATTTCATGCACCATACAAGCGCCATTCCAGAGCAACATATCTCTACCCGTTTTCTTATTTAAATAAGCCCCTAAATTTTTATCTGGAGCAAATAAAATAGGTTGTTCTTTAGGTATGCTTTCGATGATTTTTTCTGCGTTTCCAGAAGTACAAATGATATCGCTTAGGGCTTTTATATCGGCCGAACAGTTGATATAGGAAACCACTATATGGTGGGGATGTTTTTCTTTGAAAGCCTTGAAAAGTCCTGCTGGTGCACTGTCTGCCAAGGAACAACCCGCATTTAAATCGGGTAATAACACCTTTTTTGAGGGGTTTAAAATCTTGGCTGTTTCGGCCATGAAGTGTACCCCGGCAAATACGATAATATCGGCTGTGGTTTGTTCTGCCATCTGTGCCAATCCCAAACTATCTCCGATATAATCGGCCACGTCTTGGATATCAGGTTCCTGGTAATAGTGCGCAAGGATGATGGCATTTTTTTCTTTCTTTAGTTGCTCAATCTCGGCAAATAAATCCAGACGTGCATCAATTTCTATGTCAACAAACCCCTTGGCAATTATTTCTTCCTTTGTAATGTTCATAATCATCGTAATAGTATTTAATAATACTTATTTATAAAACCTAACTACTACTATTAGGAGTGTGGATTTCGGGATAAGTTTGTTATCCCCAAAGTGCAAAGTTAATTAACTACAGTTTATTCACCCTAATTCACCCTTTTTACACATCTCTTTTATTGAGTAATAACTTGATTTTAACTAGTATATCCCCATCTGTGTATTACACTTTGCACATAGTTACTTTTTTACTATTCACTTTTATGGCACTGTTAATTAACAGGGATAAGAATGCGTTTAAATTTCTTGTTTTTGCATTTTTAGCCAATTTTTGCAAACTTATTCTATATGTTTCCACTTTTAAAAAGTCAAAAAGGCCATTTTTCCACTGCTTTTACGATTTATCCACGGGCCGTTGTGCATAGTTTTTTATGGTAAAACAAAGATTTTTTTACATTTTTTCTCTTTTATCCCATTTTACCCAAGCCCCATTTTTCAAATTCCTACTGTTATTGACTTTCCTAGTTTTTCCACAACTTATCCTAATGTTTTTTCCCCTATTTTTGCCATCCTTAAAATCAATCTAATAATAGTCTATTATGTCTGTCATTCAAAGTATTCGTGATAAAGGTGCGTGGGTGGTTTTTGGTATTATTGCCCTAGCCCTGATTGCATTTATCTTACAAGATGGTGTTGGTCGTGGTCGTTCTGCAGATAGCAGCACTGTAATGGGTAAGGTTAATGGTGTTAAAATAGAACGACTGGCTTTTGAAGAAAAACTAACCATGCAAGAACGCATGTATGGTGCGCAAGGTGCTCAAAGAGAACAATTAATTGGTTCTTTATGGAATCAAGAAGTTGAAAGAATTGTGATGGAACAAGAATTTGAAAAACTAGGTCTCCAAGTTACTTCTAGAGAACTGAGTGATATTCTTTTTGGTGAGAACTCACCATTAAGAAACGAATTCACGGATCCTAAAACAGGCGTATTCAAAGTGGATGACGCTAAAAAAGCGTTTGCTGAAATTAAAAAAAGCAAAAACGCTGAGCAGATCAGCATGATTCAAAACGCTTATATTGAACCAACCATTCAACAAGCACTTCGCTCAAAGTATCAAGCCATCTTGCAACAATCGGCCTATATCCCTAAATGGATGATTGAAAAGCAAACAGCTGATAATAATGCCATCGCTAGTATATCATATGCATTTGCTCCGTATAGCTCTATTCCTGATAGTACTGTTAAAGTAAGCGACGATGAAATTTTAGCTTATATCACTAAGCACAGTTCAGAATTTAAAAAAGAAGAAGAAACGCGTAGCATTGCATATGTAAGTTTTAATGCCGCTCCTTCTTCCGTTGATTCTACATCAGTGTTAAATCAAACTCTTTCTTACCGTGCAGAATTTGCAAGCACGTCAGACGCAAAAGGATTCTTAAATAAAGTGGGTTCCGACCTTCCTTATTATGATAGCTATTTCAGCAAGAGCAAAATGCAAATGGCTAACAAAGACTCTTTGACTAGCATTGCGGTTGGTAATGTATTCGGACCTTATTTAGACGGCAGTAGCTATGTTATGGCTAAAATGGTTGGCGTTAAAACCTGGCCCGATAGTGTTACTGTTCGTCACATTTTAATTGGTACCCAAAACCCACAAAACGGACAAGTCATTCGCGCAGATACCACGGCTAAAAAATTAGCCGATAGCATTGCAACCGCAATTAAAGGTGGTGCTGATTTTGCGGCGCTTTGTCTTAAGTATTCAGACGACCAAGGAAGCAAAGAAAAACAAGGAGTGTATGAATATTTTGAACAAGGTAAAATGACCACCGAATTCAACGATTATGCTTTTGATCACGCCGTTGGTTCTAAAGGTGTGGTGAAAACAGATTTTGGGTATCACTATACAGAAGTATTGGGACAGAAAAATTTCGGTCCTGCTTATAAAATTGCCTATTTAGCTAAACCAATTGTAGCTAGTAATGAAACCGTAAGCGCCGCTAATACTGCAGCCGCACAGTTTGCATCAACAAGCAATAACAAAAAGAGCTTCGATGAAAATGCTTTAAAAAGCAACATTCCATTATTGATGGGTAATGATCTTAAGGCGAATGACAACCAGGTTATGGGATTGGGCGCAAGTCGTCAATTAATCCGCTGGGCTTACGAAAATTCTGTAGGGGATGTTTCTGAACCAATGGAAGTGGGCGATAAATATATTGTATCCATTGTTTCAGCAATCAATAAAGCTGGATTGATGTCAGTTGCTGAAACCCGTCCATTAGTAGAATCAATTGTTCGCAGTGCTAAAAAAGCTAAAATCTTGATCGACACCAAAATCAAAGGAACAACCCTAGAAGCTATTGCTACTAGTGCTGGTACCATGGTTCAAAGGGTTGATAGCATCAGCTTTACTTCTCCGTTTATTCCTAATCTGGGTAATGAATCCAAATTAATTGGTGCCGCTTTCAACAAATCCTTACAAGGTAAAGTGAGCGAATTGATTGCTGGTACATCCGGAGTATTTGCTATTCGTGTAGAAAGCAATGCCGCTAAAGTAAGTGTAAGTGACGCTGCTACGTTAAAACAAAACCTGATACAAGCGGCGCGTATGTCGGCCTACAGAGGCGCTGACGCGCTTCGCAAGTCTGCTAAAATTGAAGACAACCGTGCTAAGTTTTATTAAGGATCATTTGGTATTAGTCGCAACAATTTTGGCTGACTCTATAAACCCTTCTTTTAATAGCATTACTGGTTAAAATAGTTAAAACCCACCCTGCTAAAAAAGGGTGGGTTTTGTTTTACGGATAACGAAAGTCCATTAAATTCCAATTGCTTAATTTTGCGCTAGGTAAAAAATTATGGCAGAAGAAATTTTTGTAAATAAAGTAGCAGAGAGTGGTCTAATTACGCTGGACCTAGAACAGTTCTTCCCCAAAGAACCCATTAAGGTATTTGACCTGAAGGGATATTTGTTTATGGAACTCATCTTAAAAGAAAAAGATTTTCGTGCAGCATTGCTTACCACCGATTGGACGGTCTACCAAGGAGCCGCAGTTGCCATTACCTGCTCTGTTGATGCCATCATACCGATGTGGGCCTATATGTTGATTGCTAGTTATTTGCAACCCATTGCCGCTGAAATTGTTTTTGGAAACGAAGCCCAGCTGATCAATAATAGCATGCTCAAAAAGATGGAACAATTTGATGCTGCGGAATACCTCGACAAACGCGTAGTAGTAAAAGGCTGTGGCGATACACCCATTCCTGAATCAGCCTATGTGACCATCACCAACAAATTGCGCCCCTACGTAAAAAGCATTATGTATGGGGAGCCCTGCAGTACGGTGCCCATTTATAAAAAGCCTAAGGCCTAATTATTTTTTATCCATAAATGCAAGCAATCCTTTTCTGGCATTGCGTTGAATGCGGCCTTGCATAAAATTACTCCAACCAAAAAGAAATCCAGGTATGCCTAATGCCATCCGGGTCCATTTGTAAAAATCAAAAGCGTCAGTGTGTTCAATAATGAGACCGTCTTTAAAACGCATATGTGCTTTGATATGGTTCTGTACTTTTCTACCCGTTTTTCCAAAAACATAAGTTGCATCCCATTCACAGGTTGTGTATTCATCATCTAATAAGTTGATCTTTCCATAACTGAGCGAAAAGTCTTTGGCGCGCTTACACAACATCTCCCACATATCATTGGTGGCTTCTGCGCCCAATAAACTAAAGACCGGGTCATTGAATACCGCTTCAGGATGATAACAGGATTGCATAGTAGCATAATCCAATTGCTGAAAAGCGGTATAAAATTTATTAATAGTTTCCTCGTTCTGATTCATTGAATAATTTATTTAACAAACATTCTTTTATTTCACCCCTTTTTTATTTTTTAATTTTGACTTTTGACCTCTCCCTAGTGCGCCAATAACCAGTTTGCGCCAACCCCCATTTCTGCTTCAACAGGTACGCCGTTAGGCAATGGCAATGCGGCTTTCATGTTATCTAAAATAATGGGCTTTAAAATATCCAACTCTTCTGGCAGTGCGTCAAAAATCAATTCATCGTGTACTTGCAAAATCATTTTAGATTTTAAGTTAGCTGCTTTGATTGCTTTTTGAATGCGTATCATGGCCATTTTAATCATGTCAGCAGCAGTACCCTGAATAGGTGAGTTTACCGCATTTCTTTCTGCAAATCCACGCACTGTAAAGTTAGCCGAATTGATGTCTTTTAACCATCTCTTTCTTCCCATCAGCGTTTCTACATAGCCGTGTTCTTGTGCAAAATGTATGGTATCGTCCATGTATTTGCTAATACCAGAAAACTCTTTTTTATAGTTGTCAATGATCTCTTTTGCTTCTGCTCTAGGAATCCCTAGGTTTTCTGCTAAACCAAATGCGCCCTGTCCGTAGATGATGCCAAAATTTACACTCTTTGCTTTATAGCGTTGTTCTTTTGTAACTTCCGATTCTGCTATGCCAAATACTTTTGCAGCCGTTGCGGTATGAATATCTTTTCCGTCTTTAAAAGCCTGACACATATTTTCATCACCACTCATGCCTGCAACAATGCGTAATTCTATTTGCGAATAATCGGCACTGACCAACACATGATTACTATCTCTAGGAATAAATGCTTTTCTAATTTCTTTTCCGCGCTCACTTCTTACGGGTATGTTTTGTAAGTTGGGATTATTACTACTCAATCTTCCTGTTACCGCAACAGCCTGTGCGTAAGAGGTATGCACTCTTCCTGTTTTACTGTTGATGATTTCTGGTAAAGCATCCACATAAGTACTCTTCAGTTTTGTTAATTCTCTAAAGCCCAAAATGTCTGCAACTATTGGATTGTTGTTAGATAATTTTTGTAACACATCTTCGCCTGTTGCGTACTGTCCTGTTTTTGTTTTCTTAGCTTTTGGATCAATTTTTAGTTTATCAAACAATACTTCGCCCAACTGTTTGGGTGATGCCAAATTAAATCGAACACCTGCCTGTGCATACACACTTTCTTCACAAACTTTTGCGTCTTTCTCTAGTTCTTTGCTATAGGCTTTTAGAAAATCTATGTCAATTTTAACACCTTCAAATTCCATGTCAGCCAGTACACGCACCAATGGATTTTCTACTTCTTCAAAAACGCGCAATACTTTTTTCTCTTCTAATAATGGAGCAAAAACATTTTTTAATTGCAACGTGATATCCGCGTCTTCTGCTGCATATTCTTTTGCTTTTTCAGGATCTACGTCGCGCATATTTCCTTGGTTCTTTCCCTTCTTACCAATCAATTCATCAATATGCACAGGCTCATATCCCAAATACTGCGCACTCAGCAAATCCATGCTACGCCTGCCTTCTGGCTCTATCAAGTAATGCGCCAACATGGTATCAAAGAGTTTCCCTTTTGGTTCAACACCATACCATTTTAAGACCAACAAATCGTATTTAATATTTTGTCCCACCCAAGTAACATCGCTTCTATTAAATAGGGGATGAAACTTTTGCAATAATTCTAATACGGTGTCTCTTTTATCGCTAAA
>JANOYH010000108.1:0-7522 GCA_031428775.1 Bacteroidota bacterium | reverse complement strand
CTACAAACCACTTAGATATGCACTCTGTAGAACTATTAGCCGAGGCTTTGAATAAATACGAAGGAAGTATTGTTTATGTAAGTCACGATAGATACTTTATTTCTAAAACAGCCAATAAGATCTGGGAAATTGTTGACCACCAAATCAAAGAATTTAAGGGCAGCTATCAGGAATGGGTTGAATGGAATGAACGTATGGCAAAACAAGAAGCAGAAAAAGCAAAAAATGAGCCTAAAGCGGAAACTAAAAAAGAAGTAGCTCCAATTGTTGTAAAACCTGTAATGGAAAAAACACCTATCAATAAAGACCATCAAAAAGAAGTAATTAAGCAACAAAAACATTTGCAACAGGTAGAAGCCAATTTAAATACTGCAAAAAAAGAGAAGTTGCGCATTGAAGCCGCTATGGGCGATGCAAGCAATTATTCTGATAAAAACAAATTTGTTCAACTTGAGGCTGACTATAAAAAAGTGCAGCTGTTATGGAATAATTTAAATCAAGATTATGAACAGGCTTTCGAGCAGCTGATGGAATTAGAATAAAGTTTATACAATCTTTAATATGAAAAAGCTATCCTTAAGTTTTCTTTTTTCTTTCTGCACATTATTTGCATTAGCCCAAAGTGTACAAAATATTAAGGACTTTACTATTGCAGATAGTATTAGAGAACATTTGCTGTTTAACAAGTCGCAACAACTAATATAAGCTGCCCTAAAAAATACGCTGACAGTATTAAAATATTGGAGTTAGAGAAAGAATTGAATGGCACTAAAGAAATTGAATACTCCAAAAAGCAAGAAATAAACAAATCATTACAAAAGCAATTGACGAATATAGAGCCATCAATAATTGGAAAAATATTCTCAAAAAAATTGGTCTTGTAGTACTAGTCATCATAGGAATGAGCTTGGTTATTTATTTCATCACAAAATTATTTTCCTCATTGACTAATTAGATGAAACTTCAATTGGGTAAAAATATCAAGGGAATAAAACTCAAAAACTATACGCTCTTTAATGCTAAACAAGAAATATTCATTTTACTAAGGTTTATTCAGCTGATCAAATGGATTTGTATTGCATTCTTGCTCTTCCTAACGCTACCATTAATATTTGGCGTTTTGCCCTGGACACATAATATAGCAGTTACCTTGTTATCATTTATACTAAATCCTGCTAAACAAGTTGTTATTGGAATTTGGAATTATTTACCCAATTTATTTACCATCATTGTTTTGGTCATAGTAAATGTCTACATAAGAAAGGGGTTCCGTTTTTTAAGTATTGAAATTGAAAGAGGTGCACAAAAAATTGATGGTTTTTATAAGGACTGGGCAAAACCCACTTACCAAATTATCAGCATCCTACTTTTCGCATTTTAGATTATTGTGGTATTCCCTTATTTGCCTGGCTCTGATAGTCCCATTTTTAAAGGCATTTCTGTTTTTTTTGGCTTGTTATTTACATTTGGTTCTACAGGATCATTGAGCAATATTATAGCAGGACTGGTTCTAACTTATACAAGGGCTTATAAAATTGGCGATAGGGTTATGTTAGGTGATATTTTAGGTGATGTGATAGAAAAATCATTACTAGTTACGCGCATCAGAACTATTAAAAACGAAATCATCTCCATCCCTAACCTAAAATAATACCACTCAATTTGAAGTAAATATGCGTTCCTTATAGTTTACATTCACCAAAACCTATAAATGAAAAGGTAAATGTAATAGCCATTCACTAAGGAATACTTGATTTTAGTTATCTTGCAATGGCAATCTTCTAATATGAATACAAATACACCTTTGGTTGGAATTGTAATGGGAAGTGATAGCGATTTGAAAATCATGCAAGACGCAGCAGAAATACTTGCAAAATTCAATATTGCTTTTGAGCTAACCGTTGTTTCTGCTCACCGTACGCCATTAAGAATGATAGAATATGCTACTCAAGCAAAAACAAGGGGATTAAAAGTGATTATAGCAGGTGCTGGTGGTGCTGCCCATTTACCCGGCATGATTGCTTCAATCACTTGTTTGCCCGTGATAGGTGTGCCAATAAAATCTTCTAATTCAATTGATGGATGGGATTCTATATTGTCTATTTTGCAAATGCCCAATGGCGTTCCTGTAGCTACTGTAGCATTAAATGCTGCAAAAAATGCAGGTATTCTTGCAGCCCAAATTATTGGTTCTGCGGACCCCTTGGTTTCTGATATAGTATCTACGTATAAAGTTCAGCTAAATGAAGAAGTAAATGCTAAAATCAAATTGTTACAAAAAGACTGGCCCAATAGTTTTGACAATCTTTCCAATTAAGACAAGCAGACTTGGTTTATGCCACCAATCAAATAAAAGCAAGTATTCTATTGATATCAATCTCATTTGATTTCATCAATCACTATTAGTACAAATTGCATGTTCAAACCTGTAGATGCAGCGTAAATTTTATCCATCCATTTGGAACCAAATCTTGCATAAGGTCCAGCGAAATTCTCTACTCTTTCTTGCAAACTACTTTTTGGAAAGAGGCTATTTTTTAATTGATTGATTTGTCGTTCTACCGTTTCAAATTTCAACCTTTCGGCACGCAATAGCTTCTTTTCTAATTCCTTTAAACGCTTCTCTGCCTTTACTTCTAATGAAATAACGTGGTTTTGCAAACTTGCATCTACTTGTGTTGCTTTAATGGTTAATTGTTGATACAATGTTTTAATAGCCATCAATTCATGTTCAATATGCAAAGCATCTGTACCATGGCGCTTCACATACTCATTCAGCAGTGTTAAAGGGTCTTTGAACAAATCAACATAGCCAATACCCAAATGATCCATTTTTGATTTTTGTGCTTGGGTAATCATTAAAAAAGAATTGCGCAATACTAAAACTGGATAAGGAATCTGTAAAGCATGAAATACTTCTTTTAATTCTAACCAATAAGCCAATTCACCTCCCCCACCAATAAAAGCAATATTAGGCAGTACCGTTTCCTGAAAACCGCCCCTCAGTATCACGTTCGCACTAAATCTATCTGGATATTTTTCCAACTCAACTAATATCTCTGATTGCGTGAAAGTTAAATTGAGCGATTGTACAATATAATTTTCTCCAATTAACTCTATCCTTTCTCTTTTATCGTTCAACAAATAAAATAGGTTGATCTCTCTTCCTGCAGCCTGTACTTTGTAGTTACTTTTTAATGCTTGAATGGTATCTGCCACAATACTATGAGAAAATTGCTGGGTTAGCTCTTTCTGTACTACCGATCTATACGCCGATTTCAGTTTTGCATTGTCAGGTATTAATACAACTACTCCATATTCAGCAAATAGAATATTGACTAATTCCAAACTGGCTTGCTGTATGGTTTTGCCAATAGTATATACTTCTTTAAATATATTCGAGAGTGATAGTCCATTTGTTAGTACGCCAATCTGCCCTTCTATAGCATTGATTAGTCGAATAAAGTCTTTGTCCACTTTCATTCTACCTACCGCACCTGTTTGTTTTGTATTCCATATAAGGGGCTGACCTTCAAGTTGTAAAGAACCAATCTCGTCTAGGTCTGCATCTTCACTTCCCATATAATACACTGGAACAAATCTGAATTGGGGCAATGCAATCGCTAATTCTTCTGCTAATTTAACAGCATGAAGAATCTTATAGATAAAATACAATGGACCTGTAAAAATATTGGGTTGATGTGCTGTTGTAATTGTAAAACATTTCACATCAGCCAATGCTTGAATATGTTGTTCCAGTTTTGCTGAGAGTTGCAATCCTTTGTATTGCTCATTTAGAACTTCCACTAATAATTGACGAGGCGTTTCAAAATGCTGTCTTGCCTCAATAGCATTTTTAATCCCATCCAAATTAGGCAAGTGCTCATAGAAAGGCCTTAGTGTATTTGACCGACTAAGATAATCAGCAACAATGTTAGAAAAATAACCCGTGCTATTATAATCTAAACAAAATGGTTCTAAATCGCTCATAGAAATTAAAAATACAATTTAAACCAAACTTTGTTCATTAATCAAATCTATTTGGATGAAATGGACTGATATCCATACTCAATTTTTTCTCATTAATGATCTCATCAACTAATTTTCCTGTACCAGCACCCAGACTCAATCCCAGCATTGAATGACCTGTTGCCATCACCAAATTGGACCACTGCTTGGTGGTTCCTAAATAGGGTAAGCCATCTGCAGAACAAGGACGATAACCCCACCATATTTTGTCCATACTAGGAAAAGGAAAGTCAAATGCAGGATAAAATCTTTTCACTGCTGCTAATAAACCCTCCACCCTTTCCATCCTAGGCGGCGTTTTAGTACTGGTAATTTCCATAGTACCTCCAAACCTAATCTTATTGCCATCCATTGGCGTTAATGCCACCCTACCTTCTAATAAAACAGCGGGGTGATTGATCTGATAAGGGGAATTTTCTAACGTAACAGAATACCCTCTACCTGGCACCAGTGGAATCTTTACCTTTAATTTTGCAGCAAGTTCCCTTGACCAAGACCCAGATGCCATTACAACCGCATCTGCGTCATAAGCAGTTTTATCAGTAAGCACTTTAGTAATTTTACCATTAGCCTGTTCAAAGCCAGTCACTTCCACCCCTGTAACAATAGAAACGCCTACATTTTTTAAATGCGCCAACAATTGTTGCATTAATTTATTAGGATATAAATGCGCATCTCCTTTAAAAAAAACTGCCCCTTTTGCAATAATTTCTGTTTGTGGTTCCAGTGCTTGCAATTGATCATAATTCAACAACTCTGTATCCAACAATCCCAAAGCATGCGCCTGTTCAACAGAATGATGGGCATGTGCCGATCCTTTATCCGTTTGGAATATTTCTAATAATCCTTTTTTTTCAAATGCAAAATTGAATTGAGGTAATGCAGACATTTCCTCATACATTTTCTTACTCAAAATGGCCACATCTCGTAAGGGTAAGGCAGCAGCTTCCACTTTTTCTGGTGTAGCCGATCGCATAAACTTGATCCCCCAATCGATAAGACCTAAATTTAGTCGAGGTTGTACATAAAAAGGGCTCCTAGAATTCCACATCCACTTCAAACCCTGTGTTACAATACCAGGTGTTGCCAATGGTATAAAATGACTTGGACAAACATATCCAGCATTTCCATAAGAGCAATTATCTGTAATCGTTGTTTTATCAATTACGGTAACATTGTGTCCACTTTGTTGCAAGTAAAAAGCGCTACTCAATCCAATCACGCCACCACCTATGATCACTATTTTCATGTCAATTATTTTGAAGATGCAAATTTCGGGAAATTATGTTTAAATCACTTGAAAGCCAAATGCATAAGGATCATCTTCTGCATCAATAGTGATTTGATTATATCCGTAAATTCTGGCCCAACCCTCTACGCTTGGTCTAATAGAAGGCTTTCCTTCAACGGTTAATTCTTCTTCAATTCTACCAATGAACTTTGAACCAATAATACTTTCATGTACAAACTCGTCTCCTTTTTTCAATTTGCCTTGCGTATACCATTGTGCCATTCTTGCCGAAGTACCTGTTCCACAGGGTGATCGATCTATCGCTTTATCACCATAAAAAACGGCATTTCTTGCCGTACTTGTCGGGTCAATTACAGCGCCCGTCCACAAAATATGTGAGCAGCCATTAATAGTAGGATTTTCTGGATGCACAAATGTATACTGTTCATTGATATTCTTACGTAATGCGCCTGACCATCCAATTAATTGAGATGCTGTATAGTGTTCAAGCCCTTTAAAATTTTCTTGCAGGTCTACAATCGCATAAAAATTCCCCCCATAGGAAACATCAATAGTTAGTTCTCCAAGCCCCTCACAAAATGCTTTCAAATTAGATTCCGCTAGATAGGCAGGCACATTGGTCAACTTTACAGAAACAACTTTGTTAGCTACCATTTGATAGGAAACTAGCACAAGTCCAGCCGGTGTTTCCATCCTAACAAATCCGGGTTGATGGGGTTTTACGAGGCCTTCTTCAATGGCAATGGTGATGGTGCCGATTGTGCCATGTCCGCACATGGGCAAGCACCCACTGGTTTCTATAAATAAAACAGCCACATCATTTGCTGGATCATGCGGAGGATACAAGATACTCCCACTCATCATATCGTGCCCACGTGGTTCAAACATCAAGCCTTTTCTAATCCAGTCGTATTCCCGTAAAAAATGTTGCCTTTTTTCACTCATATTAACCCCTTCCAATGACGGGCCACCTGCGGCTACTACCCTAACTGGGTTGCCACAGGTATGGGCATCAATACAAAAAAATGTATTCCCGGGTTTAGATTTGTATTTGGTATATGCTATTGAAATGGGTGCTATTGCCATGTTTAAAATTATTGAAAATCAAAAAGAACCTACTTACATTTGTTAGCTTGTAAAACGATTGAAACCATATGGAACAGTACGGAAAAATATTATTGATTGCCATGCCCATTTTTTTAATGCTAGTATTATTAGAAAAATGGTATGGTTGGAATAAAGGCAATGATACGGTAAGTAATTTGGACATGATTTCGAGTCTCAGTTCTGGCGTTACCAATGTTACCAAAGACGTACTTGGACTAAGCTTCACCATCATCAGTTATGGTTGGATGGTTAAACATTTTGCCATTGTGCAGGTTCAGTCTACTATTTGGTTATATATCATCGCTTTTATTGCACTAGACCTTACAGGCTATTGGGTGCATCGAATTGACCATGAATATAATTTTTTCTGGAATGCCCATATCATTCATCATAGCAGTGAAGAATATAATTTAGCCTGTGCACTTCGTCAAAGTATTTCTTCCTTTGTGAGGGTCTTTACCTTTTTCTTATTACCGGCGGCACTATTGGGAGTGCCCGCAATTATAATTGGTATCGTTGCACCGATACATTTGTTTGCACAATTCTGGTACCATACGCAGCATATACAGAAAATGGGGTTTCTTGAAAAAATCATTGTAACCCCTTCTCACCATCGGGTGCATCATGCCATTAACAAAGAATACTTGGATAAAAACTATAGCCAAATTTTTATTTTCTGGGACAAATGGTTTGGCACTTTTCAAGAAGAGTTACCAACGGTTCCAGCAGTATATGGCATAACTAGACCGGTTCAAACTTGGAATCCTATAAAGATTAATTTCATGCACCTTGCCTTATTAATCAAGGATGCATGGCGCACAAAAAACTGGAAAGACAAATTTCGAATCTGGCTCATGCATACTGGATGGCGACCAGCTGATGTAGTAGAAAAATACCCCGTGTTCAAAATCAATGATGTCTATCATTTTGAAAAATACCAGACCAAAAATTCGGGCTTGTTTAGTGCCTGGATCTGGTTGCAACTATTGGTATTGCTGCTATTGGTTTCGTATCTTTTTGGAAATATTGCTAGTATTGGTAGTCCCCAGATTTTTATATACGGAGCCTTTATCTTCTCCTATGTTTATGCCTACACTGAAATGATGGATCATAGCAAACAAGCTTGGATCTGGG
>JANOYH010000107.1:0-7262 GCA_031428775.1 Bacteroidota bacterium | reverse complement strand
CCATAGCTGGCTTGCTTAAAAACACCCTTAGCGCTTACAAAACAAACCATCAATTAAAGTAGCCTTCATGCAACAAACAGCCACAGAAAAATTACCCGTAATGGAAGCCTTTTATACCTTGGTGGAATCCTTCACCTTGTAAGGTATAAAAGGCTTCCATTACGGGTAATTTTTCTGTGGCTGTTTGTTGCATGAAGGCTACTTTAATTGATGGTTTGTTTTGTAAGCGCTAAGGGTGTTTTTAAGCAAGCCAGCTATGGTCATTAGTCCAACGCCACCCGGTACAGGGGTGATGGCACTGGTAAGTGGAGCAACTTCGTCATAAGCCACATCGCCTTTAATCCTAAAGCCTTTTTTTGCGGTAGGATCATCCACTCGGGTAATACCCACGTCTATCACAACAGCTCCTGGTTTGATCATGTCTGCTTTTACAAATTCTGGTCGGCCTAAAGCGGCAACTAAAATATCCGCTTGTAAACAAATTTCTTTCAGGTTTGGCGTATGCGAATGGCAAACGGTAACGGTACAATTGCCATTAGGGATATTGCTGCTTAGGAGAATGCTCATGGGTCTGCCAACAATATTACTTCTGCCAATTACAACGGCGTGTTTACCTTTTGTAGGAATCTTAAAGTATTCCAACATGAGCATGATACCAAAAGGAGTGGCGGGAATGAAGCTAGGCAATCCTTGCATCAATTTTCCTGCGCTTGAAGGGTGAAAGCCGTCAACGTCTTTTTTAGGATTTATGGCTTCAATAACCAGGTGTTCGCTGATTTGTTTTGGCAAAGGAAGTTGCACTAAAATGCCATCAATAAGGTCGTTGTCATTGAGCTCATTAATTTTTGCCAAAACGGTAGCTTCATCTACGGTAGATTCAAAGCGAATAAGGGTAGAATGGAAGCCGATGTCTTCACAATTTTTCACTTTAGACGCCACATAGGTTTCGCTAGCACCATTGCTGCCTATCAAGATAGCGGCCAAATGAGGGGGGCGAAGCCCTTTTTCAATGATGGACATGGTTTCGGCTTTCAGACTTTCTTTAACTGAAGCGGCTACTAGTTTACCGTCTAATACTAACATTTTGCAAAAATATCTGAATTGAAGGGAAATCTTGTTTTTTTTAGAAAGTAGTCTTTTGAAATAATTAGCGCAGTTATTAAATGAACAATTTTTAAACAATTTAAAATATGTTATACAAATAAAATTAATTAGCAAGTAATTATACATTGTAATTATATCGTATTAATATTTATGTGGAAGAGGTGCAGCTATAATCCAGCAAGACTGGTCTGTATTATAACTTTAATAGTTAATAAAGCGTTAAAAAAAATACTTTAATTAATTGTTAACAGTTGTTTGATTTTTATATATTCGGCCTTTATTGATTTATTCTAAAACTAAACACATGAAGAAAATTTTGTTAATGTTGCTAAGCGTGACCCTTTGTTTGGGTACGATTTTAGCACAAAAAACAACCGTTCGTGGAAAAGTCAGTGATTCTAAAGGATCACCTGTTTCTGGCGCAACTGTTCAAGAAAAAGGAACAAAAAATGCCGTTAAAGCGGATGAAAGTGGTAATTTTTCAATTTCTGCTGACGCTAAAGCTATATTGCAAATTTCAGCTATTGGTTTTGGTAGCAAAGAAGTTGCCGCTGCAAATGCCGGAAATATTTCACTGGGAGAAACTTCAGAAAATTTGAACGAAGTGGTAGTAACTGCCCTTGGTATCAAACGTGAGAAAAAAGCTTTAGGTTATTCCGTACAAGAGGTAAAAGGTGAAAATCTTACTGTGGCAAAATCAATAGATGTAAGTTCTTCTATAGTAGGTAAAGTAGCAGGAGTTCAATTAGTGGGATCTCCTAGTTCAACTTTCGACAACGCTACTTTATTAATTAGAGGGGTAACTGGCTTAGGTCCTGTTTCACCAATTTTTGTTGTTGATGGTACCATTACAGACCAATCAGCTGTTTTAATGGACAACGTTGAAAATCTTTCTGTTTTGAAAGGACCAGCCGCTACTGCATTATATGGTAACCGTGCTGCAAATGGTGTTGTCGTTATAACTAGTAAAAAAGGAAGCAGAAAAGCACAAAGCAGTGTAGAATTAAACTTGGGTGTAACCAATGAAACCCTTGCTTTGTTGCCTAAATATCAAAACAGTTATGCTGGTGGATATACTTCAGCAGCTTCTACTAAAGGAACTTCTTATGACGACCAAGGATATTATCTTTTCAAATACAACAGTGCAATTCACCCAGCATCTTGGTCAGGTTTCAATGGCCAGCGTATGTTAGAGTATGGTGCTGATGAAAGCTGGGGACCAAAAATTGACGGGAACAATTACCGTGCTTATTGGAGCTGGTATCCTGGTGCAGAATTTGGTCAGGTGACACCAATGGTTGCTCAACCTGATAACGTGAAAAACTTTTTCCAAACTGGACGTACTTTAAACAATAGTGTTTCTTTAACCAATAGTGGTGAAGGATATAATTTCCGTTTAACTTATGCCAACCAAAATCGTACCCTTGTTATTCCTGGTTCTAAAAGAGACCAACATCAGTTGAGCTTGAATGGATCATATGACGTGGGTAAGTTCATTACTATTTCTAATGATTTAACATATACTTCTGCTAATACCAATGGTAAGCCTGTTGAAGGATATCGGAATGATGGTTTGAACGTGACGCAAAACTTCAACCAATGGTTTCAACGCCAATTAGACGTCAATAAGATGCAAAAATACCGTGAAGACGACGGAAGTTTGAATTCATGGAATATTGGTGATCCAAATGGTAGCAGCGACATTAAAGTGTACGGTAAACCACAATATTGGGATAACCCCTATTTTGTGATCAACGAAAACTACGGTACTACAAGAACAAATCGTTTGGTGGGTAATATTGGTATGAATATCAAATTCAACAAACACTTGAATTTGCAATCTTTTGCTAGAATGGCTCAATTGCAGTCCTATTCAGACTTTAAGATGGCAACAGGTGGTTTGCAGTTAGACTATTTTGAGCAAACACAAAGTTTGAATCGTGAAATGAACTACGAAACAAATTTGACCTATAAAAACAAGTTTGGTAAATTCTCTGTGGACGGATTGTTGGGTGGTAATATCCGTAGCAATACTTTTGATCAACAATATTGGAAAACGGAAGGTGGTTTGAGTGCGCCTAACTATTTTACTATTGGCGCATCTATTGCTCGTCCAACTACTACGGTTGGTTATGATCGTAAGAAAGTGAATAGTGTGTATGGTAAAGCATCTGTTGGCTATCAAGACATGATTTATTTAGAGGGTACTTTGCGTAATGATTGGTCTTCAGCACTACCTGAAGCAAACAATTCTTACTTATATCCTTCTATAAGTACCAGCTTTATATTTTCTGAGCTATTGAAAAACTCTAGCGTTTCTAATTGGTTAACCTTTGGTAAGTTCAGGGCCTCATATGCGTCTGTTGGATCTGACCTTGGATTTAATCAAGTAAATCTTGCTTTGAATAATGGTTCATTATATGGTTCAAATCCTTCTATTGCAATTGGCGATCAGTACAGAAGCGGTTCAATTATGCCAGCTTTGACTAATGCTTATGAAGTGGGTGTTGAATTAAGGTTCTTAAAGCGTATCGGCTTCGAAGCAACTTGGTACCAAAACAACAATACCAACCAAATTATTCCTTTAACCGTTTCTCCTACCAGTGGATTCTCTACTGCACAGGTTAACGCGGGTAATATCCAAGGGACTGGGGTAGAATTGTCAATAACAGGTACTCCTATTCAAAAGCGTGATTTCAGTTGGGAAGTGAGTTTGAACTGGGCTCAAAGTAGTAATAAAGTGCTTTCATTATATGAGAATACAAAGACTTATGTTTATAGTACCAACTCTTATGATACTCGTTTAGAACATAGGGTTGATGCTGAGTGGGGAATGTTTGTTAGTCGTAAGTACAAAACCGACCCAACAGGAAAAACCGACAAAACATTGGTTTTATCTAATGGATTGCCTGATTATAATCTCAACCAAGATATTGGACAAATTTTGCCAAAATGGACTGGTGGTATGTTCAACTCTTTCAAATACAAAGGATTTGATTTGACTTTCTCAGTTGATTTCCAAAGCGGTGGTTTGTTTTTTGGAACAACCCGTGTGTACAACACAGGAGCTGGTTTGTCTGAAGAAACAGTTGGTGTTAATGACAAAGGAGCCGACTTTAGAGACTTCCCAGGTACTTATACACTTGCAGGTGGTAACGTAGGTGGAAATGGGGGTATTCGTATTCCAGGTGTATTTGCCAATGGAGCCGATAACAACCGTTACATTTCTGCAAGGGCTTATTGGTATACAGCTCGTCAACGTGATGCTAGTTTCTATTTACTAGATGCATCTTATGTAAAATTGCGTGAGGTACGTTTCGGATATCAAATACCAACTAAATTAATAGCTGCTACTAAATTCCTTAAAACTGCAAACGTGGGAATTATTGTAAGCAATGCATGGTTAATATGGGCAAATGCTAAGCAATATGGTATGGATCCTTCAGAATTGGAAAACTTCGATAGAGAAGGTGGACAATTGTCTTCATCTCGTCAAGTTGGTTTCAATATCCGTGTAAGTTTCTAAATTATCACCATTAAATTTTTTAAAATGAAAAGAATATTAACAATACTATTAGCGGTCTCTCTGGGTTTAGTGAGCTGTAATAAATTTGGTGATACCAATGTATCTCCTGCAGCACTTGCTGCCCCAACAACTAGAGGGTTATTGACAAACTCTATGCAAAGTCTTCCTGGATTAATGTTTCCTGCATTAGGAAACCTTTATTCCCAATACCTTGCAGAAGGACCCTATCCTGGAGGATCACTTTATACGGATAGAACCTTTGCTTTTGGAGCTTGGTACACTTCACCTTTGTATAATTTAGAAAAAATCATAGAGCTAAATACTGCGGGAAGTCCCTATGCTGATCCAGCAACAATGGGTTCTGTTAGCAACCAACTTGCAGTTGCTAAAATTCTAAAATCCTATTTGTTTTTGCAAATGACAGATCGTTGGGGTGATGTGCCTTATACTAAGTCTTTAAAAGGTGCAGAAGCTTTTGCGCCTGCATATGACAAACAACAAGACATCTATACCGATTTATTTAAGGAACTGAAAGCTGCGAATGATCAAATTAAAATAGCTGAAAAAGGGGTGGTTGGTGATATCCTGTTTAATGGTGATATGGCTTCTTGGAAAAGATTTGCCAATACTACAAGATTGATTATGGCACTTCGTTTGTCTAAAATTGATCCAGCAAAAGGTAAAACTGAATACACTTCTGCTTTAGCCGATGGCGTAATTACTTCCAATGCTCAAAACATCAACTATTCTTTCTTAGGTGGAGATCCCAACAATTACAATCCTTGGTATAACAACTATTCTGTAAACAATCGTAATGACTTTGCCATTAGCGCTACTATGACCAATTATATGGGTCCTAAGAATGATCCTAGGTTGAAAGTATATGGTGAAACTTTGGCTGGTAATGTGGTGAAAGGATTACCATACGGATTTAATAAGGCGGTGAATATTCCAGCTGCTTATAGTAGAATTGGTGACGCATTTCGTGGCGCTGGATCTAAACTGAACATTTATTCTTACGCGGAAGTTTTATTCTTGCAAGCGGAAGCTGCTAAAATTGGTTATACTACAGGTGGTGATGCAGAAGCACTAGCTGCTTATAATGCTGCAATTGGTGCTTCATGGGCACAAAATGGTATTGCTGACCCTGCAGGTTTAGCCACTTATTTGGGTACACCGGGTGTTTTATATTCACCTGCTACTGGATACAATCAAATTATGACAGAAAAGTGGGTAGCTAATTATCTGAAAGGATATGAGGCTTGGAATGATTGGAGAAGAACTGGTTTCCCAACTTTGGTTGCTGCTCCTGATGCAACTGACCCAAGAGGTATTCCACTTCGCCAAGGATATTCAACTACTGAAGCTTCATTGAATGGTACTAACTATGCCGCTGCCGTTGCTGCAATGGGTGGTGCAGACCATAACTATGTAAGGATTTGGTGGAATAAATAAGCACCTTATTTAATGGAAAGGCCGTCATGAGAAATCGTGACGGCCTTTTTATTTCACTAACGTCTGGGCTTTCTTTACATTTGCCCTCTTATACCTATTTATATGGAACAACAACCCAATACACAACTTAATATCGAGATCAGCGAGGAAATGGCGGAAGGCGCTTATGCTAATCTGGCCATCATTACCCATAGTCATGCTGAATTTGTGGTAGACTTTGTAAATGTAATGCCTGGTACGCCTAAGAGTAAAGTAAAGTCAAGGATCATTCTTACGCCCATGCACGCAAAGAAGTTAATGAAAGCATTAGTAGAAAATATTGACCGATACGAATTGGCCAATGGTAGTATCCAAGACCTTGAACAGGTGGAAATTCCCATGCATTTTGGAGGTCCAACTCCACAAGCATAATGCTAAAATGAATAGTTAACTCGTTCAATACCAATGTTTTTCTCTTTTTTTCTACAAATATTTGGTTAAGAACTATTCCACCCTTACTTTTGCAACCCGCTACTAAAAAAAGGCGGATAGTTCTTGGAAGAAAAGTAGAAATGGTTATGCCGGAAGTGATTAAAAATAGTTTTAAAAACTTTTGGTTATAATGATAAGGTTTATTACTTTTGCAACCCGATAAAAAGGGAGGCTGTAAGTAAGAAAAGCCTAAAAGATCTTTGAAAGTTTGGAAGCAACAGAAAACGCATATTATTTTGATAAAGAGTATGTGGTAAGGTTTAAGCATCAAATAGAATTTAAAATCGACATTAGTTTTGAGATTTTTAATTTTGAGATTAAAGTCAGATCAAACAACATTTACAATGGAGAGTTTGATCCTGGCTCAGGATGAACGCTAGCGGCAGGCTTAATACATGCAAGTCGAGGGACAGCACAGGTAGCAATACTGGGTGGTAACCGGCAAACGGGTGCGGAACACGTACACAACCTTCCTTTAAGTGGGGGATAGCCCAGAGAAATTTGGATTAATACCCCGTAACACAGTTGAACGGCATCGTTTGATTGTTATAGCTACGGCGCTTAATGATGGGTGTGCGGCTGATTAGATAGTTGGCGGGGTAACGGCCCACCAAGTCTACGATCAGTAGCTGATGTGAGAGCATGATCAGCCACACGGGCACTGAGACACGGGCCCGACTCCTACGGGAGGCAGCAGTAAGGAATA
>JANOYH010000106.1:0-9485 GCA_031428775.1 Bacteroidota bacterium | reverse complement strand
GCTGAGTCTTGTGAGCGTTCGGCCGGAGGCAAACACGATTTTTATTCTGAAGGCGACTATTGGTGGCCTGACCCACAAAACCCCAATGGCCCTTATATTCAAAGAGATGGTGAAACCAATCCCGATAATTTTACGGCACATCGGATAGCGATGATTCGATTTAGTAAGATCATTGGAACATTGGCGTCTGCTTACCTCATAACAAAAGATGAAAAATATATTGATGCTGCATTTAGACACTTAGAAGCATGGTTTATTGATACAGCTACTAGAATGAATCCATCCCTATTATATGCTCAAGCAATCAAAGGGAAAGTAACGGGTAGGGGAATTGGCATTATTGATATGATTCAAATGGTAGAAGTGGCACAGGGACTAAAAATTTGTTTTCGTGCAACCAATAGAAAGCAAAAAGAAAAGGTACAAATCATTCAATGGTTTGAAACCTATTTAGCATGGGTAACCACACATCAATATGGAATGGATGAACGCGATGCAAAGAATAATCATGGTACCTGTTGGACGATGCAGGTTCTTGCATTTGCTAAACTTACGGGGAATCAACAATTGATAGCCCTTGGTGAATATAGGTTTCAACAAATATTGTTGCCCAATCAGTTTGCACTTGATGGGTCTTTTCCATTAGAACTAAAGCGCACCAAGCCTTATGGATATTCATTGTTTAATTTAGACGCGATGTCTGTGATTTGCGAATTATTGTCAGTGCCTAGTCATTCTCTTTGGAATATGCAATTACAAGATGGCAGGGGAATGGAAAAAGCAGTCAATTTTATGTTGCCTTTTGTTGCTGATAAAAGTACCTGGAAATACCCTAAAGACATTATGTATTGGGATGATTGGCCTGTAGCGCATCCATTTTTATTGTTTGGCTATCAAGCATATGGCAATAAAAAAATGTTGGATACTTGGTTAAAACTAGCCCATTTTCCAACTGAAGGAGAAGTCATTCGAAATCTACCCATTAGAAATCCGTTGATTTGGTTAATGATTAAGGTTTAATGAATAAAAAAAGCCATCTCAATTTACTGAGATGGCTTTTACTATTTTAAGTGTCATTTACTTTTTTACAGTGGGATCCAATTTTCCTAAAGGTCTTTTCTTAGCGAAATCAACTAAGATTGGAGCAGCTACGAAGATGGAAGAATAAGTACCGGTGATAACTCCGATCAACATTGCAAATGCAAATCCACGTGTTACTTCACCACCAAAGATGAAGAGAATCAGGATGGTCAAGAACACCGTGAGAGATGTCATGATAGTTCTGCTCAAAGTCTCATTAATGGCTCGGTTGATGATGGTAGCATTGTCCACACCTTTCATCAATTTACTATCCTCACGAATTCTATCGTAAACAATTACGGTATCGTTCATGGAGAAACCAATTACGGTTAGTACCGCTGCAATAAAGTGTTGGTCAATCTCTAATGGGAAAGGAACAATATTTTTCAAGAAGCTAAATACAATCAAGGTTACAAATACGTCGTGTAACAAAGAGAAAATGGTTCCCAAAGAATAACGCCAATCGCGAAAACGAATGAATATATACAGACAGATAAAGAAGATTCCAAAGATGACCGCTTTTGCAGCGCCTGTTTTAAGGTCGTCCGATATAGTAGGTAAAACCGTTTGAGAACTCTGTTTGTATTTAGATTCAAATTCAGAGAAAGTAACTGTAGCAGGAATAAAAGGTTTTAATCCAGTATAAAGCATGCTTTCAACCAATGAATCTACGTTATTGCCGCTTTCTTTGATTTTAAATGCTGTTGTGATATTGATTTGGTTAGCGCTTCCAACAGTTTTAGTAATTACGTCTTCTCCAAATGTTGTTTTTAAAGCGGAACGTACTTCTTCTTCTTTAACTGCCTTATCAAATTTGATGGTATAGCTTCTACCGCCTTCAAATTCTACCCCTTCTTTAAAACCATTAAAGAAAGAAGCTATTCCTAAAATCAATACTATTACAGAAATACCATAAGCGTATTTTCTATATTCGATGAATTTAAAAGAAGCGTGTTTAAAGATCTTCTTAGAAATACCTGTAAAATATTCAAAATGGCGTTTCTTACCCATCCAGAAATCGGTGATCAATCTAGAAACTAAGATTCCACAGAACAAACTCAATAAAATACCGATGATTTGTGTGGTGGCAAAACCAAGTACCGGACCCAAGCCAAAGTAGGCAAGAATAATAGCAGTTAATAAGGTTGTTACGTGTGCATCTAATACAGGTGCTAAAGAACGTTGATAACCATCATTAACCGCATTTTGATAGCTTTTACCCTTAGTTAGCTCTTCTTTAATCCTTTCAAAAATGATTACGTTAGTGTCTACCGCTAATCCAATAGTTAAAACTAAACCTGCAATACCTGGTGCAGTCAGCGTAAAGCCTAAAGCACTAAGAATTCCAATAGTAAATAATAAATTAAGGATTAACGCAATGTTTGCCACCCATCCTGCTGTATTAAAATATATCAGCATTAAGGCGAATATTACTATGAATGCAATTAAGAAAGACATAGCGCCACCTTTAATTGACTCTTTTCCAAGTGTTGGACCAACTTGCTGTTCTGCCACAATACGTGCAGGAGCAGTTAATTTACCACTAGTAAGTAATTCTGAAAGGTCTTGTGCTTCTTTAAGTGTATAGCTACCACTGATTTGAGAATTACCAGTAGTAATGGGGTCGTTAACATTGGGCGCAGAATAGACAAAATTGTCCAATACAATAGCAATTGGTTTGTCCACATTGCGTGTGGTCATTTTGGCCCAGATATTGGCACCAATCTTATCCATATTCATCTTGATGGCAATTCTTCCACGCTCATCATAATCCTGCCCTGCATTAGTGATATGATCACCTTCTAATTCAGCTTGGCCATTATCCAAAGTTTTGATCGCGTATAGCATCAAAACGTCTTTTGATTTAGGATCATCGCCATCAACTTTACCATACATGAACACTAGATTAGAGGGGAATTTGTTTTTTACTAGTTCCATTCTAAAGTAGTCATTCAAAGTGCCCGTATCTTTTGTAGAGATATAGCCAATATTAGAGGGGAAAATGGTTTTGCCACCTCTACCAGCGTAAGGCTGCGTAAACTGAATCAAACGAACAAGGGGTGATTCATTCAATTTTGCTTTAGCGGTATCTTTCTTAGCTACAGCAGATTTTGCATCTTTACCTAAACTTGAAATAGTAGCAGTCTTGCTAGTATCTACAGTGGTAACGGCAGCTACGGCAACAGTATCTTTTACAACAGCAGTAGTATCAATTTGCTTTGTTCCGTTTAAATATTCTTGAACAGCTTTGTCGGCAGCAACAACGCCACTTTGTAAGTCTTTGTTTTCCAAAGTATACATTTCAAAGAACTGTAAGTTTGCAGTAGCTTGTAAGTACTTACGAACCCTTTCTTTGTCATTGATACCTGCTAATTCAATATTGATGATGCTTTTTGCTTCGTCTGGATTGATATTGGGAGAAGATACCCCAAATTGGTCGATACGTGTGCGCAAAATGCGGTAGGTATTGCTAAATGCTGCTTTTGCTTGTTCACGTAAATAAGTGATAACAGTGGCGTCTGAAGCGTCAAATTTCACTTTCCCATTACTTCTGGTGGCAAAATAAGGAGCCAGTTTTGCATTAGGGTTCGCGTTTTTGAATTCGTCTGTAAACAGAGAAATCAAATCTGCTCCGCTATTTGCTTTTTTGGCATTGGCACTTTCCAAAGCTTTAAGGAATACTGGATCTTTGGTGAAATTGGCAAGTGACTTAATAAGGTCGCTCAAACCTACTTCCATTGTTACACTCATACCACCTTGTAAATCAAGGCCCAATAACAATTCTTTTTCTTTGGCACTTCTGTAGTCAGTTAAACCAAAAGCTAGTTTGGTATCTTTAGTACTGTCCAATAAACGCTGTAAACGTTCTTTTTTCAGTTCTTTCAATGAATCACTGTAAACAGATTGAAGTTCTTTATTCCCTGGGTATTGTTGCTCTGGTGTGGGGAATCGTTTAAGCCAGGTATCGGCCTTAGCTTCCATTTCACTTTCATGGTTGCGAACAAACCAAGTGAAAGACAATTGATACACACAGATTAAAATAAGGGCAATCGCAAAGAAGCGCACTAAACCTTTCAGTTGCATATTAGTAACGGTTTACAAAATTTTTTAGAGCGGCAAAGATAGGGGAATGAGTGGAAATTCCTTTACTTATTGTACGTCTACTAATGTGATGTCAAAAAAAAGTGGGGTATTGGAGGGTATAGATGCTCCTGCCCCTGAACAACCATAGGCTAAAGAAGAGGGGATAACTAATTTAATCCTACCGCCTTTTTTGATCAAAGGAAGCCCAATTTTCCAGCCATCTATTAATTGATTGAGTGTCCATCCGGTCAAAGATGGGTTTGATTGGGAATCAAAAACAGTACCGTCAAAGCGTTTGCCCGTATAAGTGATAAATACTTTATTGTTGATCGTTGGTGCAATGCCAGATCCAGCACTGATAACTTCATAAAGAATTCCAGAATTATGTTCTGTATAAGCAATTGAACTTGATGAACAATAGGCAACTAAGGTGGGTTTTTCAGTAGCTACAGTAACAGGGGTGCAACCAGAAGTTTCTGTTTTTGCACAAGACAAAGAGGCTAAAATAAAGACAGTACTAACTAAAATCAGTTTTTTCATGTATAGGTGTTATTGTTTAATTGCTTTTATAATGACGCAAATTAATCTGCTAAAGCTGCATCAGTGTGTTTTTTTTCCATTTCTGCTATTCTGGCTTTGAGTATCAGGTACCTTTGTTCCTTCATTTCCCATTGATAATTGCGATAAATGATAGCCATAAAAACAGCAACCCCCAATATGGCTAGGAATAATAAAAGGGGACTCATGGTACTATTCGCTTGCATCGTTGCCCTAGTATACCATCCTAAATATAGGGTACTCAATATAGCCGCTCCAATGGCAAAGCCTATAGACATTCCTATTAACAAAGGCCTGATGGAATGTTTATTTGCTTCGCGATGGGTTGTCCAATAATGATAAAATGTTGTTTCATCGGCGGTCAACATGCGGCGAAATTAGACATTCTGAGAATATTTTCTTTGTGAGGATACCCACACGTGCATTCTTTTGCTAGATTTAACAAGTTAAAACGATGCTATGACATTCTGGAGAAAAAAAGGGATACAAATTTTTTTGTGCATTTTATTGGTTCATTTAGTGTGTATTTGGATGGAATGGGAACAAGCCAAATTCTTGTCTAAAATGTTATTGGTTCCTATTTTAATCTTTTGGCTTTTATTGAATGCTTCAGCCAATAACAAACTGAAAAGGATGGTCATCCCTGTGATTGGTCTTTTAGGCGCTTTTGCCGGAGACTATTTTTTGTCTTTAAGTGGGGATACAAATTTTCTGATTGGAATGTTGGGATTTATGACCACACATATTTGTAACAGTATTTATTTCTTACAATTACAACCATTGAAAATTAAGGATAATCAACCCATAGCTATAGTAGTTTTGTTATTGATTTTCATCTGTTCTGTAGTGGTAATTCCTATAAAAGATCAATTAGGTGTCTTCTTGATGCCTATCTTATTTTATATGGCATTGATTAGTTTGATGGCCGTATTGGCAACGAATCTTTATCAGTCAAAACATAAACACAACGCGCTATACTATTTTATACCTGGGGCTTTGTTCTTTGTATTATCGGATGGCATTCTAGCCATCAATAAATTTCAATTGCATCAAAGTAGTTTGCATATCCCAATTATGTTCACTTATGGGATGGCTATTTTATTGCTAACTAATGGGTTTGTGAAAAGCAAAACATAAAAAAGCCGCCTCATTTATTTATGAGACGGCTTTTTTTCTTTATGCTAAAGGGCTGATACCCTTTGTGGTAGTATTAATAACCCATACCGCCCATATCAGGAGCGCCACCGTGACCGGCTGCTGCTTCAGGTTTTGGTCTGTCGGCAATCACACACTCTGTTGTTAACAACATAGCTGCAATAGATGCTGCATTTTCAAGGGCAACACGCGTTACTTTAGTTGGATCAATCACCCCTGCTTTGAACAAGTTTTCATACACTTCTGTACGAGCATTGAAACCAAAATCTCCTTTTCCTTCTTTGATCTTTTGAACAACAATAGAACCTTCAATACCGCTATTGATAACGATCTGACGCAAGGGTTCTTCAATGGCTCTTTTAATGATCTGGATACCGGTAGTTTCGTCTTGGTTAGCACCTTTCAGTTTTTCCAAGCTTTCTACTGCACGGATATATGCAACTCCACCACCTGGAACAATTCCTTCTTCCACAGCAGCGCGAGTAGCGTGTAAAGCATCATCAACACGATCTTTCTTTTCTTTCATTTCAACTTCCGTTGCAGCACCTACATATAGTACCGCTACACCACCGCTTAATTTAGCCAAACGCTCTTGTAATTTTTCGCGATCATAATCAGAAGTGGTATTTTCAACCTGAGCTTTGATTTGATTTACGCGAGCAACGATATCAGTCTTTTTGCCTTTACCGCCAACTACAGTAGTATTGTCTTTATCAATAGTAATAGAAGCAGCTTGACCTAAGTATGTAAGGTCAGCATTCTCCAATTTGAAACCTTGTTCTTCGCTAACTACGGTACCAGCTGTTAAGATGGCAATATCAGTCAACATTTCTTTTCTGCGATCACCAAATCCTGGAGCTTTAACAGCAGCCACTTTCAATGTACCACGTAATTTGTTTACCACCAATGTAGCCAATGCTTCGCCTTCTAGGTCTTCTGCAATGATTACTAATGGACGGCCACTTTGAGCAACTTTCTCCAAAATGTGAAGAATGTCTTTCATAGCGCTGATCTTTTTGTCGTAGATCAAAATATATGGATTCTGTAATTCAACTTCCATTTTTTCGCTATTGGTAACGAAATAAGGAGAGATATATCCACGGTCGAATTGCATTCCTTCTACTACATCAACAGTAGTATCAGTACCTTTTGCTTCTTCAACAGTAATCACCCCTTCTTTACCAACTTTGGCCATTGCCATTGCAATCAACTTGCCAATTTCACTATCACTGTTTGCAGAGATAGTAGCGACTTGCTCAATTTTCTTGCTATCGTTTCCAACAGCTTGAGATTGTGCACGTAAACTTTCAATTACTTTAGCAACCGCTTTGTCAATACCACGCTTCAAATCCATTGGATTTGCACCAGCAGCAACGTTTTTCAAACCTTCACTAATGATTGCTTGAGCCAAAACTGTTGCTGTAGTGGTACCGTCACCTGCAATGTCTGCAGTTTTAGATGCAACTTCTTTCACCATCTGGGCGCCCATATTTTCAATAGCGTCATCTAGTTCAATTTCCTTTGCAACAGTAACACCATCTTTGGTTACTTGTGGGGCACCGAATTTCTTTTCTATAACCACATTGCGACCTTTTGGTCCAAGGGTTACTTTAACTGCGTTGGCCAAAGTGTCAACGCCTTTTTTCATTTTGTTTCTTGCTTCGATATCGAAGAATATCTGTTTAGCCATACAATACTTATTTTGGAATTTTTGTAAATAAAAATGGGTGATCGTTTATTTAAACAATCGCCAGAATATCACTTTCCCTCATGATTAACAAATCTTGACCATCAATGGTGATTTCTGTACCGGCATATTTACCATACAAAACATTATCACCCACTTTTACAGTCATAGGTTCATCTTTCTTGCCAGTTCCTACAGCAACAATAGATCCGCGTTGTGGTTTTTCCTTTGCGGTATCTGGAATGATGATGCCACCTGCAGTTTTCTCTTCAGCAGCGGCAGGTTTAACGATTACCCTGTCGTGTAGTGGGGTAACCTGCAATTTTTTCGCCATAACGTTATTTTTTTTGATGATTTAGGTTAAAGAATAACTACTGTCATTATGCTATTTCCATGCCAAGTGACAGAGTAAGTCAATTTTTCATAAAAAACAGATTTATCAGCAGTTTTAAGCTTTAGACTGTCAGAAACGGCAGCAAACATACAGGGTAATTCAGGAAAAATGTCAATATAGCATCCCATTTTTAATTGCCATGGCCTCTTTATTGGATAATTTCTGGTTGGGTTACACTGTTTTCATTTTGTCCACCCCATTTTATTTGGTAACTTTGCAAACCCAAATAAGCTCTTATCAATGATTAGTAGAAGAATTATCCGGATTAAAGTGATGCAATTGCTCTATATGATAGAGTCTGCTGATACCCCTAATCTATTCAAGAATCCGGTTGCTCAATTAAGGAAACACCTAGACCAAACCAGTGAGCTTTTTGTATACTTGGTTTATTTCATGACGGAAGTAGCCAGATTTGCTGAGACTAGTTCTCGTCAACGTGCCTCAAAGAACTTACCAAGCGAAGCCGATTTGAATGTAAATATAAAAATTGCTGGCAATGATTTGCTTTGGCAGATTTTAGAATCGGAAACTTACAAAAAAGCAGTAGAAGTAATAAAACCAGCAAACAAAATCGACCGCGATTTGCTCAAGAAAATTTACCAAGCACTTACTGAAACGGATAAATACCAAGAATATATTTTGGCACAGAGTAGGGACAAAGCAAAAGAGAAAGAGATCATGAAGCTCATTTTCACTGGATTGATGTTGCCCAATGAAGACTTCATATCCCATATCGAAGAACTCTTTGCAAACTGGGATGATGACGCTGAAATGATGGATCAACTGGTCTTAAACTATTTGCAAAAGCCTGCTGCATTTGATATGCAAGATTTAGTAGGAGAAGAAAAATGGGAATTTGCACATACTTTGCTCAGTACGGCAATAGACAAAAAAGCATATACGGCAGAGTTGATTAAACCCAAATTAAAAAACTGGGATTCGGAGCGGATTGCCTTATTGGATATGATTTTAATGAGATTGGGGGTTTGCGAATTATTGTATTTTGAAACTATTCCTACAAAAGTGACCATCAATGAATACATTGATCTTGCAAAAGATTATAGTACGGCTCAAAGTGGACAGTTTGTAAATGGAATACTAGACAATATCCACAAAGAATTCATGGCCAATGGCGATATTCATAAAGTACAGTTCAAAAACAAGTAATTGGTTTATTTATGAAAGGCTATTTTAAGGTTTGTTTTTTTTCTTTGACGCTAGGTATGATTGCTTGTGATGCTCCTACCAATAAAGTGACCATTGGTCAGTTTACCGCGGTAGATTCGGCTTCATTTACAAAAGTACAGTGGTTAGATTCTATTGTTGACTTTGGTACCATCACAAAAGGTGAATCTAGAACAGTTAGTTTTCGATTGAAAAACATAGGGGATAAGCCATTGTTCATGACCAATGTAAAAGCAGCCTGTGGTTGCACGGTGGCAGATTATACAAAAGAGGCCATTGCACCAGGCGCTGAAGGCGTAGTTACGGGCGAATTTGATAGCAACAAATCATCTATTGGAGAAG
>JANOYH010000105.1:0-6276 GCA_031428775.1 Bacteroidota bacterium | reverse complement strand
TATCTTTTCATAAACTCATTTGACTTATTGGCGTCAACTACTTGAAGTGCTTCTTTATAAAGGCCCCAAGGCATAATGAAACCATTTTTAGCCAGGTCAACTGAAGGTTGGACTAAATCCCGCCAGGGCAACTTACCATATTTTTGATGCGCCATAGATAAACCCGCTATTGTTCCAGGCACTCCAACGGACTTTAAGACATCATGATTACTGCCATTAATTAATTTGCCTTGACTATCGAGAAACATATTTGGGCTTGCTGCAAGAGGTGCTTTTTCACGAAAGTCAATTGTTGTAACCTCACCGGTAGCGTTCATGAATACTAAAAACCCACCGCCTCCAATGTTTCCCGCCGTAGGATGTGTAACTGCCAATACTAAAGCTGTTGCTATGCTGGCATCAATAGCATTACCGCCTTTTTTTAAAACCTCAAGACCTGCTTTCGAAGCAAGCGCATTGGATGAAACTACCATTCCGTTTTGACCAAACACTTGTGCAATTCCCTCTGAGTGGATAGAGATTAAAGTCAGCATGAATACAACTTGAAATACTCTTTTTACGCTTAGTTTTTTTTTGACCATTTCGTTTCTTGTTAGTTGATTTGATAAGGATAATTTATTGCTTTCAGTTTGTTGAAGTTCCGATGTCCCCCTAGCATGACGCATAACGCCAATGCAAATGTTGTGCGTTCGTGCTTTTTGTTAATTATTCCAAGTGATATTCTTTTTTGATCAATGAAATTAAATCTGCGGCCAGGCTGTTTAATTCACTTGCTTTTTTTATTTGGCTCATGTCAACTTTTTTCAGGTATTGAGCATTGTTGATTAATTCATTTATAGCTGCCGCACCAGAATTAAATAATGCGGGATTATTGATAGGCTTTTTAATAGTGTCATAATTATCAATCATACTATTAAAAACAGTACCATTAAAAACACCACTCGCAATTTTTCTGTACTCCAATCTTTGTTGCTGTTCCTGTGTCAGCAAAAAAACAAGTGATCTCATTTTCTGATCATAATTCATTATGCTGTTTGAAACTACGGTATTATGAACAAGGCGCAGTGCCCCTGAATTTTTTAATTGCAGAATAGTACGGTCGTTTGGAAAAAAGTCAATGTTCAACGACAAATTGCGCCCAAAAAAATAAATGTCATTAAGATTGGCAGAGTGATCAGCAGAGGAAATCAGAAAAATTAACGAGTCAATCATTTCAACACGTTTAATTCTTGAATGACTCTTGATTGATAGTTGTGTAGTATCAGATTTTAAATCCTCAAGCATGCTATACATGTATGCTTTTCCCCTGTCTTTTTCAATTTTATGCTCCAGCTGATACTCGGCTAAAAATCCGCAGAACACAGCAAGAAACAACATTGAAAATTCCCAGAAATAATCTTTCCATGTTTTCTTTCCATGTGATGCATGCGTATGATGATGTACTTCCATATTTTCAGTTTCTTGATTTGGGTTAATAGTCTCGCTGTCAGTAGGAGAGATAATTTGGTCAGGAGGAAGTTCCGGTTGACTATTTACCGGATTCTCTAAATGTTCTTCGTCTGTATTGTCTGCCATTTAGTTTTGGTTGGTTAAGTTATTAGAGTGTTCAATCGCACAACGTTCGAGGCTTTGTGCAGTTGGGGAATTGACCAACTGTCCGCCCAGGCCAGAAGCTAAATTTATAACTAAAAGCCGATGTTTAGAAACAATGGAAACAGAATTCTGTCCTCCAAAATTAAAGCCTGGATATGTACTGCTGTTAATTGGGTTCTATCAAGCCACCTACTGCTGTGCTGGCATTCTGTGTTACGTCAACCGATAACTGAAGCCGATTGAAACTGAAGTTGAAGTAATCTCCTTTGGTTGAAATTCAATCGCTTAGCGGGATAGGTAGGTGATAGTAGCCAAAGATGAAATGCTATGAAACATTTTCCACAAAATACATATCAATCTCACCTTTATTCTTAGCTTGAATTTTTCCTCGATAAATGCAGTTGAATTTGTCTTTCACTAATTCATGCGTGCTACCGCTAATGTTTACTTTACCAGGTTCACCTGATGATTCCATACGGGCAGCAATGTTCACAGTGTCACCCCATATATCGTATGCGAATTTTTTAACACCAACAATCCCGGCAACCACGGGACCTGAGTGAACACCGATTCTTATTTCAAACGGTTCTTTATTTTCTTTTTGCCGTTGCTTTAAATGTTCTTGCATGAACTGCTTAATTTCAATTGCGGCATTTACGACATCAAAAGCATTTGTTTTATTAGTTACAGGCAAGCCCCCTGCACACATGTACGCATCGCCAATTGTTTTTATTTTTTCGATGTTGTATTTGGTGATGATGTTATCAAATGCTTTAAAGCAAGTATGAATTTCAGCAACCAA
The DNA here is from genome assembly GCA_031428775.1 of Bacteroidota bacterium. Lineage (GTDB taxonomy): Bacteria > Bacteroidota > Bacteroidia > Chitinophagales > Chitinophagaceae > Sediminibacterium. The sequence continues at coordinate 3,881 of JANOYH010000105.1, read as the reverse complement.
TTCCGATGGTGTCAGCTTTTCTGAAATTTGAGTAAAGCCTTTGAAGTCGGTGAACATAACGGTAACTTCATCAAACTGTTTAGCATCCGCGCTTCCTTTGGCTTTGAGTTCTTCTGCAACTTCTTCCGGCAGAATATTAAGAAGCAAGTCTTCGCTGCGTTTCTTTTGCTTTTCAACTTCTTTCTTTTCTGCAACTACTTCAGCCGTTCTTATTTCAACTGTAAATTCCAGTTTTTCTTTTTCCATTCGCAAGCGGCGTTCACGCCATTTTACAAAAACTCTTAAAGCAAAAAGGAATAACAGAACATACATCGTGTACGCCCAAAAGGTTCGGTACCAGGGTGGTAACACTTTGAAGGTGTAAACTATTGGCTCTGACCAAACCCCATTTGCTCCCTGCGCTTTGAGTTTAAAAGCATAAGTTCCTTCGATGATGTTACCAAAGTTTGCATTGCTCTTGTTGGTAACCGGACTCCATTCTTTGTCGTAACCTTCCAGCATGTATTGATATTTAACCAAAAAAGGTCTGGATGTCTCAATGGCTGCAAACTCAAATGCTATTTTGTTATGCTCATAGGGCAGTACCAAATTTTCAGGTAGAGGATGAAATTTGGTGATGCCATCAAACTGAATACTTCCAAACCGGTTTAGTAATGAATCATTTTCAGATGCTGAAAGGGTTTTTCCATAAGCTAAAAATTCCTGTAATAAGGCTATTGTGCTATCCTGAATGTTTTTCCTTATACCCTTGGTTTGCAGATTATACCAACAAATATTTTCATCCTTCACCTTTATTGATTTTATAACCACAGTCGGGAGTTCAGTATTCTTTCTCAATGCGGCATAATCAAACCGCACCAAAGCGGTTTTTTCGGAGCCTGTAGCTGCCCAAATAATCCCTTTACTATCTAGGTACATACCATTTTGCCCCACATTCACATCCTTAACCGGATAGCCAGTATTGGAATTGAATAGCTCGATATCGGTCAATTTGGAATAGTCTTCTAAGACGTTAAACAGGGTGATGCCTAAATTAGTACCTACAGCAATTTTACCGTTGGGCATTTGCATAACTTGTGTAACAAAATTATCAGGCAACCCGTCTCCGATTTTATAACTCTTAAATAGTTTATCTGAAATGCTACCTTTTCCCTTGTGCCGGTAGCTATCGGGATTGTGGTTATTTTCGACTAACTTATTCTTCAACAACTCTGCATCTAAAAAACTTAAGCCCTTATCAGTGGCGAACCAAAGGTTTCCGGTTTTATCTACAGTAATGCTCCAAACAGTATTATTTGCCAACCCCTGAGTCGTAGTAAAATTGGTAAAGGATTTACCGTCATATTTACTCACACCACCGCCATAAGTGCCAAACCAAAGGTTGTCGCTTTTATCTTCGGTGATGCTCCAAACATTATTATTTGCCAGCCCCTGAGTCGTGGTAAAATTGGTAAAGGATTTAACAAGTAATCCATTTTTATTTTTATAAAGATCCTGTTGATCGCTTAATTTAGCTTTCTCCCCTCTTTGTATTGCTTCAACGCGATTCCCGTCATATTTGCTGACACCACCACCATCAGTACCGAACCAAAGGTTTCCGTTTTTATCTTCTGTGATGCTCCTAACGGTATTATTTGCCAGCCCCTGAGTCGTGGTAAAATTGGTAAAGGATTTACCGTCATATTTACTCACACCACCGCCATCGGTGCCGAACCAAAGGTTTCCGTTTTTATCCTCTATTACGCTCCAAACATTATTATTTACCAGCCCCTGAACGGTAGTAAAATTAATAAACGATTTCCCGTCATATTTACTAGCACCACCGCCATCAGTGCCAAACCAAAGGCTTCCGGATTTATCTTCGGTGATGCTCCAAACATTATTATTTGCCAGCCCCTGAGCGGTGGTAAAATTGGTAAAGGATTTTCCATCATAATAACTCACACCACCGCCATAAGTACCAAACCAAAGGTTTCCGGTTTTATCTACAGTAATGCTCCAAACATTATTATTTGCTAGCCCCTGAGCGGTGGTAAAATTGGTAAAGGATTTAACAAGTAATCCATTTGTATCTTTTTTAAGGTCTTGTTGATTACTTAACGAAACTTTTTCTCCTCTTTGAATAGCTTCAACTCGGTTACCGTCATATTTACTCACGCCACCGCCATAAGTGCCGAACCAAAGGTTGCCGTTTTTATCTTCGGTGATACTCAAAACATTATTATTTGCCAGCCCCTGCGCGGTGGTAAAATTGGTAAAGGATGTTACAAGTAATCCATTTGTATTTTTTTTAAGATCCTGTTGATCGCTTAACGTTACTTTCTTTCCTCTTTGAATGGCCTCAACGCGATTCCCGTCATATTTACTTACACCACCGCCATCAGTACCGAACCAAATATTTCCTGTTTTATCTTCCGCAATGCTCCAAACATTATTATTTGCCAGCCCATGCGCGGTGGTAAAATTGGTGAAGGATTTCCCGTCATATTTACTCACACCACTACCATCAGTACCAAACCAAAGGTTTCCGCTTTTATCTTCAATTATACTCAAAACATTATTATTTGCCAGCCCCTGAGCTGTTGTAAAGTTGGTAAAGGACTTCCCGTCATATTTACTCACACCACCGCCATCAGTCCCGAACCAAAGGCTTCCGGTTCTATCTTCAGTAATGCTCCTAACATTATTATTTGCCAGCCCCTGAGCTGTTGTAAAATTGGTAAAGGATTCCCCATCATATTTACTCACACCACCGCCTAAAGTTCCGAACCAAAGGCTTCCCATTTTATCCATTACAGAGCAACTTATAGCATCCAAGCTAAGCCCGTTGTCAGTGGTAAAATTTGTAAAATTTGATTTGCCGCCATTTCCCATAATAAAAGGCTTGCCTTCGGGATTTAAAATTGGTTTGCCTTTTTGGTTTTGTAAAATTGCAAGGTTTTTATTTATGGGGGCTTCCAGGTTTATTTTTGTTACTTCTCCTTTGAAGTTAGTTTTGGAATAATAGCTTCCGGCCTTGTTGGGCACTACCACTGTTACGGCTATTGGCATGCTTTCTAAAGGAATGGTTAGGGGTTTCAGGCTATCGTGTAAGTCGGTTAATACAGTAACACGCAATGGGGCAAGGATGTCCTGCTTTGCAGTTGATGATGTGTTGTCTGCTGTACGTTCCTGACGCTTTTTGCAGGAGAAAAGAAGGAGTACGTAAAGAAAAATGATTAAAAATTTGTTCATACGGGTTTAAATATAAATTTATTGGATTTATGTGCGAGGTGTCAAAACATCTCCGCTAACGTGCCCGCATCTGCAAGGAATAGCTTCAAAAATTCCCAAAAATAAGATTTTCAGTTTTTCTTTCCTTCATGATGTGGGTGATAATGTACTTCAATATTTTCAGTTTCTTAATTTTAGGCAATAGTCTCTGTATCAGCAGTAGGAGTAGTTTTCTCAGAAGGATTTTCCGATTGAGTGTTTGTTGGACTATCTAAATGTTCTTCGTTTGTATTGTCTGCCATTTATTGTTAGCTGGTAAATTCTTAGTGTGATTAATTTGCATGACGCACGACGAGAGTTTGTGAAAATACCCGTTTCCTTACTTAAATATACAAAGAATGTGAATAGCTTAAATGCAGTATGGTTTTTGCGTAAATAGTGTATGCAATTTATACAAGGAAATAACCGCCATCAAACGTATTTCACTACAGCTGATGAACAAGTGAGTGCCGATAATGCAGTCAGGCTTATGGATGCATTTATTGACAAACACCTCCAGTTTATTGAAGACAAGACAATTAAATATTTACAGGAACTCGATGAATTGGACAAAGAAGAAAAATATTTTACCACTGAAGAATTGCAAATAAAAAAAAGAAGGTTCAGTA
>JANOYH010000104.1:0-3105 GCA_031428775.1 Bacteroidota bacterium | reverse complement strand
AACTGGATGGCCCCACGCCAATTTTAAACATATCAAAAACCGAGATTGCTTCGTGGGGCATAGCATGGATTGATTCAACTGGCAAATTTACACGTTTGCCTCTTTATTGGGTTAAATGCTTAATTGTTAAATGGTTTAGTTGTTTCCCGTAGTTTCCACCCCATACCCATCCAACCATTAATCCATTTAACCATTAATCCATTCAACCCTTCAACCCATCTCAAAACTTACAAGTGTTTGGATTGTTTTTACGACCTTCCGATCTCATTTTTATTCATATATTAATTTTTATTAACGTTATTCATTATGCAACTTTCTTCTTTATTAGACAGATTTAATGAACCTGAAACACTTAAAATGGCGAAACTTGGCCGTGAATTGAGGGCTAAAGGTGTTGATGTAATTGATTTGAGCCTGGGAGAACCAGATTTTGATACCCCGCAACATATTAAGGACGCAGCCATAAAAGCCATTAATGATAACTGGAGCCATTATACCCCGGTGGCTGGATTTTTGGACCTTCGTGAAGCCGTATGCGCTAAATTAAAACGAGATAACAACCTCGATTATGCACCAGAACATATTGTTACTTCAACAGGTGCAAAACAAAGTTTGGCTAATGCAATACTTGCTTTAGTGGATGAAGATGATGAAGTGATTATTCCAACTCCTTACTGGGTCACCTATTCTGAATTGGTAAAGATTGCCCGTGGTAAAGTGGTAGAAATTCGTACTTCAGTTGAAAATGGATTTAAACCAACCATTGCAGAGTTAGAAGCAGCCATTACGCCAAAGTCGAAGGTGTTCATGTTTTCATCTCCTTGCAATCCATCGGGTGCTGTATATAACAAAGCAGAATTAGAAGCATTGGTTGAAGTTTTTCGCAAGCATCCACAGATTACCATACTATCTGATGAAATTTATGAATACATCAATTTCGAAGGCGTGCATGAGAGTATTGCACAGTTTGCCGACATCAAAGACAGGGTTGTAGTAATCAATGGTTTGAGCAAGGGATTTGCCATGACAGGATGGCGTTTGGGTTATATTGCATCCAATACTACCATTGCAAAAGCATGCGAAAAACTACAAGGACAATTCACTAGCGGAACATGCTCAATTGCTCAAAAAGCTGGTGTAGCAGCACTTACAGGCGATCTGAAGCCATCCATGGAAATGACAGAAGAATTTACTAGAAGGAGAACATTAACGCTAGGGTTAGTAAAATCCATTCCAGGTTTCAAATGTTTTGAACCACAGGGTGCCTTCTATGTATTTCCGGATGTAAGTTATTATTATGGGAAATCAAATGGCACTGAAACAATTAAAAATGCTGCTGATTTTAGCATGTATTTGTTGAATACTGCGCATGTATCTTCTGTAATGGGAGATGCATTTGGAGAACCCAATTGCGTACGTTTTTCTTTTGCCAATAGTCAAACAAATATTGAAAGAGCTTGGGCTAGAATTAAAGAGGCATTAGCTAAATTGAGTTAAACAATTTGTATAAATTTATAAGAGGCTGTCTCAAAAGGGACAGCCTTTTTTATGGAAACTGGCTTCTTTTTTTTTATCCAAAAGAGTAGTCGCGTTCCACTTTACATATTCTTGTTTTATAAGATTGATACCATTGACTCCTACCCTTTGATTGCGCTTCTGTATGTGCAGAAACTGCTTTCCAATTTTTAATAGCTTCTAAGCTATCCCAATAAGAAACAGTAATTCCAATTCCATCACGTGCTGATTCATGGCCTAAATATCCTGGTTGACTTTTCACCATTTCTTCCATTTGATTAGCCATTTCTTCATAACCAGCATCATCAGCTGATTTAATGGAACTAAAGATTACTGCATAATAAGGAGGCGATGGAGTTTTAGCAATCATAGTTGATTATTTAGTATGAAAAATTTTCTTGTTTATATTTAAAATTTCATCACCCATTCTCTTACAATTCCTATTTAATGCCTGACAATTCCAAAAAATGTGCATGCAATTTTAATACCTGTTCTATTAAAAGCGACTGTTGATTGTTTTCAATGACAAAATCGCACAAACGCATTTTAATGGAATCGGACAGTTGTTTATCCATTCTTGCCAACACCGCTTCTCTACTAATTCCATCTCTCTTCATCACCCTATGAATGCGTACTGATTCAGGTGCGAAAACGCCAATTATATAGTCTAATCCAGCACCGGCACCGGCTTCAAAGATCAATGCTGCTTCTTTAATTACATAGGGTGCAATTTGCTTTTCCATCCACTCTTTGGCCGCTTTTAATGTGATGGGGTGTACTATGACATTGAGCAATTCTAATTGGATGGGATTATTAAAAACGATATCCGCCAAAAATTTACGGTTTAATTTATCGCCTTCAAAAACTTTATGGCCAAACTGTGCCATCAATTGATCTTTTAAAACTGGATCGGTTTCCATCAATGTTTTGGCTACAGTGTCTGCATCAAATATGGGAATGCCCAATACTTGAAAAATCTTTGATACAGTAGATTTACCGCTGCCTATTCCGCCTGTTAGTCCTATTTTGAGCATAAAAAATCCGAAATTCAATTACTCGAATTTCGGATTAAAGCTTCATAAGAAGCAACTATTTCTTTTCAGCTACTGGCTTATTGATGGCAGCAGTCCATTCCATGCTAATGGTTGACTTCTCAATTTTAAGATAGCTACCCGGACTAACTTCCAATTGCAAAGTATTGTCTTCATTAATTTTATTGATGGTGCCGTGAATACCCGCAATGGTGACTACTTTGTCGCCTTTCTGCATATTATCCACAAACTTTTTTTGCTCTTTTGCTTTTTTTGCTTGAGGGCGAATCATGAACAACCAAAATACTAAGATGATGGCACCCATCATCACTAATTGCACCATACCACCACCGCCTTGCGCTGGATTACCTGCCAAAAAAACTGCATTCAAATTGAACATTGTGTATTTTTTAATATTTATAATGAGTGTTGCAAAGAAACTATTTTTTTACTACTGGTCAGCTTTGTTAGCAATTATTTTACCTTTGAATATAAGTGTTTGATTGATCCCATCAGAAGTATTGGTAGTAACAAAGATATTTTTTTGAACTTCTCCAAT
>JANOYH010000103.1:0-1587 GCA_031428775.1 Bacteroidota bacterium | reverse complement strand
GTAGAACATTGTGTAACGGAAGAAGTGGTAAGGTTTGATTTAATCAAAGAGCAGATTAAAATAGCCATGGGCGAAAAAATTTCTGGTAGAAATTATGAACCCCAAATGCATGCCATTGAGTGTAGAATCAATGCGGAAGATCCTTATAATGATTTCAGGCCATCGCCAGGAAAGATCACCAATTTACATACCCCAGGTGGACACGGGGTACGAGTAGATAGTCATGTATATGCAGGCTATGTAATACCTCCATACTACGATAGTATGATTGGTAAATTAATTACGGTTGCTCAAACAAGAGAAGAAGCCATTGATACCATGTATCGTGCTTTGAGTGAATATGTCATTGAAGGAGTAAAAACAACTATTCCTTTCCATTTGCAATTAATGCAAAATGAAGATTTCAGAAAAGGTAATTTCACTACCAAGTTCATGGAATCATTCAAGATGAAATAAATAAACAATCCCCTCCAAGTAGGGGATTATTTATTTACAATAAGTTCCGCATACAATTGATTCTCCCGAAAAAACTGAATAGCCAAATTAGTTTGATCATCAGTTAGTCCCGCTGCCTTATATCTACTGTCTCTTTGGTTATTCATTGAAACCGTTCTACGAATTCGGTTAAAATCAGACGCAGGTATTGCCGCAATCACCAATGATTCCTTTTGTTTCCAAAATTCTGTTTCAAAAAGCAAGTCAGCTTGTCTGCCGTTGATAACTAATTTATCCATTAATAGTTTACGGTATTTCGGTTTCAATAACTGAAAGGCCCTGACTTGGGTTAAAGTGTCGTACGCGGGATTATAACTTAGTAGAATAGCAGGACAGGGTGTGCCGTTTTGCAGGTTATTTTGTTTGTAAGCTGCTATTGATTTTATTTGATCGTCAGATAGTCGTAAACCTTTATACCGTTTATTCACTTCCTCTTGTAATTCTCCTTTAGTGGCATAGACCTCATTGGTATTGGAATCAATACTCATTTGTTGTTTGGATGCCCAGAAATCAATTTCGCCAATTTTATCAGCAATATCCGACGAGATATTAAATGTAGAAACGAATACTTGTTTGTCGCAATACCCAAATAATTCACGCTGTTCTTCAGGCGTTCTGTTAATGACAGGTGATTGTGCCATTAATTGTTGGAGGAATAAGCAAATCAAAAGGGCGCTAGAAAATGCAAATGATTTTTTCAACATAGGTTCAATTTAGATTCTTGAAATTACGATAGGAAGTCGATATGAAAAACAATAAAGGCGCTTCCTAAGAAGCGCCTTTATGCAAACAAAGTAAATATTAACTTTATTTTTTACCACCACCACCGCCACCTGGAGGACGTTGACCGCCACCGCGTTGTTGGTTCATTGCTTCAATAACTTTCTTAGCCAAATCAGCTGGAAGTGCTTTTTCTATGCGAGCATTTCTTTCGTCGGTTAAGGTTTTCATTAATGCTGGACGATCTGCTTCGCTAGCATCTCTAATGGCCATCATTTTTGGACGCATATCATTATTGATTGCTATCACAGAATCAACTTGAACATCGTTCAGTCCCATTCCTTTGTACCTTTCTTTCATCATAGCAGTGCG
>JANOYH010000102.1:0-13379 GCA_031428775.1 Bacteroidota bacterium | reverse complement strand
CCAAGTTTCAATCCGAGTCTTTTTGCTTCAGTAACTGCAAAACGAACAAGGGCATACCATTCAGGAGATAGTTGTCGGCTTAGTGTATCATAATGAATGGCAGAACTAGTGTCTTTGATGGGCATTAAATAAGCGCCACCAATACCAATGGCTTTCATAGATTCTAAATCTGCTGTAATTCCTTTTTTTGAAACAGCTGCGTGCATCCAGTACCAGAATACCCAAGGCTTGGCTGATTCTGGTGGGTGTTTGAATTTTTTTTCTAATTTACTATAGGAAGTTTCTGGTAACTGTGCAGATAGTTCAATAGAAATTGAGCAAAAACTAACAAACAAAAATAAAAAAATAAATTTACTCATTTTATAATTCAGGGTTAAACCTCAATAAAGTTACACATTATCTGCAACTGGTTTCTTGCGCCAATAGTTAGCCAGTATTGATCCTGAAATATTCATCCAAGGACTGAATACTGCTGCAGGCAATCCCACTGTTCCGAGCTTTCCCATACTTCCAGCCAAGCCTGATGCCATCCCTCCATTTTGTAATCCAACTTCAAAGGCAATGGTTCTAGACGAATTGATATCCAATCCAAAAAGACGACTCAACCAGTATCCAAAAAAGTATCCAGCTCCATTGTGGATCACTGAACAAATAAATAATAACCAACCAACTTTCAATAAATTATCATGTCCTGCTGCTGTAGTAACTGTTGTAAAATAGATGATGCCACCCATTGAAATATAGGGAAGGAATTGGTCTAATTTTTTAAAACGAATTGTCAGCCAATGATAAACCACACCCAATACAAATGCTGCCAATAAAAATTGTGCTATTTCAATAGATTGTTGCAACTGCAAAGTCGGCACTTGAATTTTTATCCAGTTCCACAAACCCAGAGGTAACATAAATAACCAAATCAAAGCAATTAATGCGATCAATCTAGTTTGATCTACAAATATGTGGGAAGCCGATTTCAGATAGTCGTATAGTAATGCAGCACTAATGGGAACTATGACAATTTTAATGATTTCCATCATCATATCTAACACATGAATTTGAATTAATGTGCCAGCCAATAGTTTCATTAACAATGGCGTGAGAAAAGGTGCAGCCATTGTTGCCATTGCTGTAACTACTACAGACAGTACTAAATTAGCTTTGGCCAAGTATACCATTACGTTTGATGCTAAGCCGCTAGAACATGAGCCGATTAATATAATTCCTGCAGCAATTTCTGGATCAAAATGAAAAATATTGATGAGCAGAAAACCCATCATGGGCATGATAGAAAAATGGCAGAGTAGTCCGATTGCAACACCTTTGCCAGTGCTAGCTAGTCCCGAAAAATCTTTCAAACTCATTTGTGTACCCATACCAAACATTACTAATTGAATTACAATTAGAATCAACCATTTATTACGCAGGTCTATGGATCCCCATTTTGTAAAAGCTTCAGGATACATCATACCAGCAATGACTGCTACAATAATCCATGCAGTATATTGATATCCTTTGAGTTGTTCAATTTTTTTCAAAGAGAATGCAATACCTATAGCCAAAGCCAAAGATGAGGCATGCCAGACTGCAGGGATGTTCAATAACAGTGAAGTCAGTAGTACCAGCAATGCGAATGCAGAAAAGAAAAACATAAATGGTTTGTTTTTAAGCATGGTAGTTAACTATGACAAGATAGTGGCAAGATATTTAATTGCAATTGTTGGGCTAACCAAAATGGGAATTGTTTTATCAGCTTCACTTAACTGATCTACTACCCTAGCCATGGAAGCTTGTGCTAAAAGAATTACGTCAACTTGAGTGGACAATTCTTTCAATGCAGAAGCAACCATTGTATCATGTGTTGCAGCATCACCACTCATCAGAGCTTCAAATGCGCCTTCACATAATTTTGAAACCAATTCAATTTCTTTACCAGCAACAATAGCTCTTCTTCTAACCAAATCTGTAGTTGGGGCAAGTGTTGTAGGAAGTGTAGCAATCACGCCAATTCTTCTGCCAGTGCTAACTGCAAGGTCTGCCATTGGCTGGTCAACCCTCAATACAGGCACTTTACTAAGAGTTGCACCCATTTCAACTGCAGCACCTATTGAAGAACATGTAACTAGAATGTAATCTGCTCCTGCTGCAGCAGCAGAGCCTGTGTAGTCTACAACTCTTCTAGCTGTTTCTGGAGTTAGTTCTCCACAACTAATTACGTTTTTAATGAGACTGTCATCCACAATATTAAATACCTGAACATTGGGTAGATATTCTTTGCATAAATTTTGGAATATGGGTACCAGTGTTGCAGACGTATGAATTAATCCGAGTGTTTTTTGTTTCATGTAATCGATTTGTATTTTTACAATGATTGTTAATGTGTTTTCCCTTGTTTGAGTATTCCAAAATAATCTTCAGCACCAACCTGCCCTCCTTTGAAATTAATTTCTAATCCGTCTACCCCCTTATTCTTCGCGTGCACTTTACAAAGAGGTGCACCAGCAACTAGTGGTGCGATCATTTCAACTGCATCAATTTCCATAGCTCTAGCAGCATAACTAGAACTATCACCACCAGCTAACACCACTCTTTTTATTGGTGTTATTTCGTGTAATTTTTTGGCCAGCAAACCCAATACAGTACCTATTTTTTTAGCATCGATATTTCTACTTACCTGATTAATGGGCTCACTAGATTGATTAGTAAAATTGGTTTTTTGTTCAGTATCCTGTTTGTTCTGATAAGCAAATGCATTGGTGTGAATAACCACGCTTTTATTCGCTGCTAAAAACAATTGTGCTTTCACAAGTGCCTGTTGTACCGAATTCGCCATCCATCCTGTTGCATTTATTTCATCCGCATCAAGAATCAATTCTTCAAAATCATTCGCCTTAGCCCAGTTGATTTGTGCACTGGTAACAGGCGAACAACTACCCGACAAAACCAATAAAGGATTTACAATTCCAGGATCAGGCCATTCTTTTATGGGCTCCCATTTTTTTTCTTTCCCGAAATAGGCGCCTAGTGCCATATCTATTGCGGATGATCCAACGGAGAATAAGTTTCCGTTTGATGGCACTTGCTGGTCTAATAAATGACCAATCTTCAATAACTGTTCTTGGTATAAAGCATCAATCAAAACGATTGTATTGTTTTGATTGATATTGTTTTCAAGAATTTCATTCAACGCATCATCTGTTTTTTCCAAATCAAGAATATTGATCAAACCTACCAGTTGCTTAGTTTGTTTTGAAAGATGCAATCGCAAATCACTTTCATCAGCAGGCGTTACAGGATGATTTTTCATGGAAGGATGTTGATCCAGTCGATACACTTCTCCTTTACTACCAATACCCATCTGCGCAAATAAATTACCAAACAAACAGTACCTACCAAGTGATGGAGCAGCTACTAATAAAGGGATGAAGGTATTAGCAAAAACCTTTGCAGCAAGATCCATGACTTTTCCAATACTTCCAATTGTTGGCGATGAATCGAATGTAGAACATACTTTATATTGTATGTGTCGTAGGTTCATTTTTTTCAGCTCTTCAAAAGCAGGAACCAATGTTTCTTCCATTTCAACAGGCGTCATACTCCTTGTTTTACCCGCAATTCCAAATGCTTGTAGTTGTGGATACAGTTGTAACTGAGCTACAGTTGGTGTCTCTATAAATAACATGGTGGATGCCCCAGCTCGGCATAAAAATTCAAGCGCATCAGTAGATCCGGTAAAATCATCACCATAAAATGCCATCACCAATTGCTGTTCAATATTTTTTTGATTAGTCATTTTAGGATTGTTTGTTTCCAAATTTTTCAACCGATTTTGCAAACTCAGGATAGATTGTTGCTGCTTCTTGAATACTCAATCCATCAACCGCTCCCTGCCAAGCTTGTTGCATTGCTATAACACCAGCCGCAGCCCCCAGAGGATGTGCCATGATACCACCACCAGCCATATATAATAGGTCGGTTGTTTTGGTACGACGATAGGTTTCCATTGCTTGCCCACCCCATTGACCAGAAGACACAACTGGCATAATTGTTTTGTGGTGAAACAGCGGAGTCAAACAAGCTTCAATGGATGCCACTACTGAATCATCTGTTTCCCAGAATTTATTGTCGATTCCATTAACGTGCAATTGGTCTACTCCCACCAATCGCCAGATCTTTTGATAAGCAGCAAAATCAATTCCCAATAAAGGATGACGGTTAAGCATGCCCCATCCATTTCGATGTCCGTGTATAATAAGCTGCCCCTTTTCAATTATTTTTTTTGATGCTGCAATACCAACACTGTTGATACTAATCATTGCAGTACTTCCGCCTGCAGAAACAATTTTATCGTACCGCATTTGCATGTCATCAATATCGGCAGTGATATTGAATGCATACATAATTTTCTTTCCTGTTATATCTGCGTGGTTGTTTAACACTTTCATCACTGCATCAACACGATCATTAAAAGCCGAATTCGCAGAGGAACCCAATAGCTCATCGTCTTTGATAAAATCAATGCCTGCACTTGCTAGTGTTTGCACAATTGCCGCGGTATCAGGCACACTTAGGCCAATACTTGGTTTGATAATTGTACCAATCAGTGGTCGATTTTCAACGGCTGTAATTGATCTACATCCTTCAATTCCAAATAAGGGTCCTTTGAAATGTTCGGCATAAGAAGGAGGAAATGTAATATCCATCAATTTCAAACCCGTGAATTGCTTGATCTCATACAAATTTCCTTGAAGGGTAGAAATTAATACGGGTAAGTTGTATCCAAAATTTTCAATAGACCATGAAATGGTAACCAAGGCTTTGTGGTATTTTTCAGTGTATAAATTTGCTCCAGGTATTGAAGGCGTTGCAAATACGCCTTGTGCAATGACAGACTCTACTCTTGCGCCAAATCTTTCTTTTAATTCTGCTGTTTCTCCGGGTACTGATACAAAGGTACCAGAAGATTGCTCTCCTGCTAATATTGCAGCCGCCTGATAAGGATCAAAAGGTGTTTCAATTAAGTATGTAGCAAAAATTCTTTCCATGATAAATTATTAAAACCTCTTGTCATAAGCAATGGGCAAAAGATAAAAACGATATTGATAATTTCCTGATTTGTTTTGGTATAGATCCAGTGGCGCTGCAACATCACTCCAGCTATCATTGCCCCCTACACCCATTTGCACAAGGTCTATATTCAAATTGATATAACCTGCATCAACCAGTTTATAGGTATGCCTTGCCGTTTGTACATTCTGATCTGTATAAGGTGATGCACTCATACTTAACAAACTATCTGCAATCACTAGCAATCCATTAGTAGATTTTTTGTTATACAAATACATCCATCGGATATCAGTTCTATTTCCATTTTCTTGAGGCACAACATAGGGTTCCATGAAATCATTCAATTGTTTTTCATAGACGCCTGCGTCAAAACCATAGCGACGATCCACATAATTTTCTAAAGGCCCTTTTCCAAACCACTGAATTTGGTCATACGATCTTTCGATGCCCATTTGCATGCCTATTTTTGGAATATTGGGAAGGGCTGGATTGGCTTCTAGTGTATAGTCAACTTGCACCATCCCATCTCCATCAATCAAATATTGCAATTGCATTTTTGCGCTGTCATTGATTAAATGATAGCGTACTACAACCTTTGCTAATCCTTCATTTGTGAGATTTGTTTGTATCGATGTTAGTTGCAAAGAAGCTTGATACCATTGGGCTAATTTTTTGTTGGCCTTCCATCCTCTTTTATCATTGTCAGTAAGTGGTCTGCTGAATTTTGGCATAAGGGGCTGATAAACCTGTTCTTTACCTTTCCATAAATAACTACTCAAAGCACCTGTTTGTTTATTGAAACCAATCACAGCGTTTTTTGTATTGAATTTCCAGTATTGATTTGTTTCAAAAACCTTTACGCCTTTATTATTAAGTTGCTTAGTTACAAATTTTGTTAGAGATGTCAACGCCAATTGATTCGATGCAATTTCAAATCCTTTTTCTGCCCAAGGTTCATCTTGCTTTAATTTAAAGTGAATGTCGATATGATACTCGTGTTTGGATAATAATGATGGAATGACAGAACTCATATTAATCACACTATCTTTTACAGCTTCAAGGTTAATGGAACTCAATATTTTTGTTGAACTAATTTTTCCATCCATTCTTATGCTCACTGAAAACTCATACTTCGAAGCATTATTTACAGGAGATAGATTGCTGATTTTTATTAACCCTTTTTGTTGATCAAACCATTCCGTTTGAATTTGCTGAAATACTCGTTTACATTCATAGATAGCGGCTTTGGGTCTTCCGTCAGAAGCAACAATTCCTTTGATAGTAAAATCATCGAAATATTTTTCACCATAGTCGCCTCCATACGCATAAAATGGATTGTTCAAGGAATCATGCTTTAATAATCCTTGGTCTTTGAACTCCCAAATACATCCACCAATGATTCTTTTGGTGGACCTAAAAACATCCCAGAACTCCTTGATATTACCCACAGAATTTCCCATAGCGTGTGCATATTCGCAAAAGAAAATGGGGCGATTATCACCATTAGGTTGATTCGCCAACAATGCAGGAGTTAATAAGCTCGGATACATTCTACTAACCATGTCAACATAATATTGGTCCACCGGATTTTGTATACGATGTGAATGGTCGTTTGATTTTAAATAGTTCGGATTTGATGGATCAATATAACCCGCTTCCTTTGGACTTCCCATTGCAGGCTCATAGTGAATTGGCCTTGTGATATCAAAGTCGTGCAACCATGCTGCCATCGCTGCATGATTGGGGCCTCTGCCGGCTTCATTGCCCAGGCTCCAGAAAATAATTGAAGGATGATTTTTATCGCGCATTACCATTCGACTACTTCGCTCTAAATAGGCACCCGTCCAAGCTGGATCGTTGCTGAGTTTTCCTCCTAATCCGTGTGTCTCTAAATTTGCTTCATCAATTACCATAATTCCAAACTGGTCACATAAATCTAACAGATAAGGATCGCTAGGGTAATGACTTAGTCGAACACAATTGAAATTGAAACGCTTAATGGTTAATATGTCTTGCAATATGTCTTCTCTCGAAAGCGCTTTACCTTTTGTTGGATGATGGTCTGGTCGATTTACGCCATACAAATAAGTTGTTTTTCCATTAATAAGCAGTTTACTATCGTTCTGAGAAAATTCTATAGAACGAAACCCTAGCTTACAAGATTTTACTTCAAGTATTTTACCAATACTATCTTCTAATGAAATAGTAAGGGTGTAAAGGTTTGGAGATTCTGTACTCCATTTTTCAGGATTAGGAATGGTCGTTTCAAGTAGCCCGAATTTTGCATTGTCTAGTCGCGGATACACTTCATTGAAGATTGACTCTGCAGTTCTTTCTAAGGGCTTTTCTAAAACTGATTTTCCATTTTTATCAAAGAGTCTAACTTTGATGATATAGCCACGCATCTCTTTACCACTCAGGTTTTCAATTCTTGGTCGAATACTCAATAATGCGTCTTTATAATCTTTATCCAATTTTGTCTGATAAAAGAAATCAGCAATACGCAAGATGGGCTCTGCTTTCAATAGCACTTCTCTATGAATGCCACTCATGCGCCACTGGTCTTGGTCTTCCAGAAAACTTCCATCACTCCAGCGGATTACCCAAACAGAAATAATATTTTCTCCTTCTTGTAAATAGGGACTGATATTAAATTCAGACGACAAAAAACTATCTTCTGCATAACCAGCAAATTTTCCATTTATCCATAATTTATACGCAGAACTAACACCACCAAAATGAAGGGTGATATTCATGTTTTTCCATTCTTTTGGAATCGAAAAAATTCTTTGATAACATCCAACTCCATTATAATCTTGCGGAACATTGGGTGGATTAACCGGACGAAAAGGATATACGGCACTTTTATAAATGGGTTTGTCATAACCCTGCATTTCCCAACTTGAGGGTACAGGTATTTTTTTCCATCCACTTACTTTGCTTTTATAAAAGTCTGTAGGTGCATCAGCGGGTTTTAAGGCAAAACTAAAATCCCATTCTCCATTCAATGATATTACTCGAGAAGATTTTGACCTATCACCATTGATGGCATCTTGAATATTTTCAAAGGAATAAGAGGTTGCTCTTGATGGTTCTCGATTGATGGAACTAACATAAGGGTCTTCATAGGGCTCTCGATTATATACAGTAGGCGCAATAGGAATAGCTGGCGGAGTTTTATCTACCAATTGAGCTTGCAAATGATTGCAAAAAAATACAAGACCAAGAAACCATTTTTTCATCTTATTCATTTAACCAATTGAATACAAGGTATTGTTTGTAACTAAGTCAACTATTAAAACCAATTCATTATCGAATGAGTGGCATCCAAACAGCCATATCTCCATTACCACGATTGGCCCAAGAGAAATAGGGAATCATTTGTATGGTAACAGGTTTTGTAGTTTTGCCAACCTCTTTGTATAAACTATTTTTCCAGTCCTGTTTCGGCAATTGCGTTACAATAGCTTCTAATCCTTTGACATTTCCAATTCCTATTTTCTTGTCAATTGTTTTCCATTGCGCCTTTAATGGAATGGCGATATCAGTAACCTTTAATCCATTCGGAAGGTCTGCTGATTCTAAACAATACACTAATGGGCCTTTTTTTACCGTCACTTGATTGCGTGTTTCTTCAACCATTGGATTTGATTCAATCAGCGTAACAGGCATATCCAGCTTTAATTTCAAGCGATCGCTTGCTGCCCATTTGCGTTTTATTTCAACATAAGTACCTGATATAAATTCAACATTAATTGGTTTGTCATTTACTAGAATACTTGCTTTTTTATTCCAAGCAGGAATCCGTAGAAAAACTGAATATTCTTTTACGGGCATTTTTGTAAACTCAATATTGACGTCACCATCCCATGGATAATTTGACTCTTCCCTTAATTCAATTATGCTTCCATCTTCTAACAAGGTAATCAAATTGTTACCACCATATAAATTCAAATAAAGTCCCTTTGCAGAAACACTATACATATAACTTCCAATTTCAGCAATGGTGCGGACTGTGTTAGGGGGGCAACAATTCGATTTCGAAATATAGCTTTGTCTACCCCCATCCCATCTTAATGGATATTTGAAGTCTGCATCGTGTGCCAATGGATTGGTATAAAAATATTTGTTGCCATCAATACTAACGCCACTTAAAATACTATTGTACAAATTGAGCTCCATGATCTCTGCATACTTAGCATTTGCAGTCAGTTGTAGCATGCGCCAGTTCCATAACAGATTGCCAATATTGGCGCAAGTTTCTCCGTGTGCAGTTTTATTGGGCAACTGATATTCTCTACCATAAGCCTGTTGTATTTTTTGAATACTATCGGGTTTGTAAGTACTACCTTCTAATGACAGCCCATCATACAAAGCACCACAGCCTCCTGTAATATATAATTTTTGATTTACTACATTATCCCACATCATGTCTAATGTGTTCAACAATGTTTTGTCACCCGTTTCTGCATAAAGATCAGCTACCCCTGCAAAAAGATAATTGGCGCGAACAGCGTGACCCACTACTTTCTTCATGTCTCTGAATGGCAGTTTATCAGAGTTGTCATCTGAACCTTCTGTGGCACCTCTGATATCCACAAGTTTGGTAACGAGGTTCAAATATTTTTTATCATTCGTTGTTCTGTATAATTCTGTTAATCCCATATAATGTGATGGGCAGATGGCATTTCTAGCTTGTTCTGGACTTGCAGTTGTATAAAATCCTATCAAAAAGTCTGCTGCTTTTTTTGCAACTTCTAATAAAGTTGTTTTTCCTGTGGCACGATAGTGTACGCAGGCGGCCGTCATTAAGTGTCCGAAATTATAGGCTTCAAAACTGAGTTTGTCGTCGAACATTTTTTGTTGCCCCGACTGCTTCTGTTCTATAATGGATTTGGTATAAATATAACCGTCTGCTTTCTGCGCTTTTGCAATAACAGCAATCGCATGATCCATCATGCTACCAAGTTTAGGATCTTTTGTATTCGCATACATGGCGGCAACTGCTTCTAATGTTTTATAAAAGTCTCCATCATGAAAACTAGGACCTTTAAAGGGTCCAGGAAATAATCCTGCAGCTATTTCAAAATTCCGGAATGAATGGCTAAGCGTTGGATTATTATAGGTATCCCATAAATGTGGAACCATTGAATCTCTACACACTGCAAAACGATCTGCCCAGAATCCTTTGGTGAAATGTACGTCACCCATACCAACGGCCGATAGTTTTGCATAACTACTATGCGAAGTATTCACCAAACTTTTGTCTTGGGCATTGATCGCATTGAAAGAAAACAATATGACCAATTGTAAGAGGAAGAATGCTTTTTTCATTTTCTATTTTTACAACAATTCTTTAAAATGCGGAATAGGAAACTTGATATGTTTTTCCTTTTTCTAATTGAATCTCATAGGTTTTATCCGCTAATAAAACAACCTGTCCCTCTTTACAATTAGGCTGCGTTTTACTTTTGAATTTTAATAAACCCACACCAGCGTCCGTTGCTTTGATGGTTATTTTTTCTTGACTGCAATACACTTGAACATCCCCTTTTGGCGTTGGTACTTTTCCTTCAATCCATTGCAAACCACCCAATGTAGGTTCAATTAGATAGGTTTCATAACCGGGGGATAGTGGCTTTACGCCTAGATAGTATTTGCCTAATAAATAAATGGGACTAGCCCCCCATGCATGACACAAACTTTTACCAAATTCACGCCCATACATGGCATAGTGATCAGCGCCATTTTTTGTAGGATTGTATTCCTCCCAGAATGATGTGGCACCTAGCTTTAACATGCCACCCCAATAGTCTTTTATCTCTTTGGTAACATGGGTTTGTTCACCCATGGCACAGAGTGCTTCTAATTCATAGAAACGCATATAGGGTGTAGTAATTTTTTGAATGGAATTATTCAGCAATACAGATTTTTTAACGGCTATTTTTTGTTCTTGGCTAAAGTAGTCGAAGAAAATAGCAAACATATTGGCGTATCGTGTTACATTCTCTGATTGCGCTCCATTGATACTACTATGTACGAATGCTTGCTTAGATTCGTTCCAATATTTTTCAAAAATCTTTTTCTTTAAGGAGGCGGCTTCTGTTTTATATTGTTCTGCTCCAACTGGATCATTCGCCAAATTGGCACAGATAGCCATTGCTTCTAGACTTCTACAAAGCAAAATTTGTTCAAAACTCAATGCCCCTTTTTTGCTTAATTTATCAGCCCAATCAACGAATACCCAATCGCCTGACATTCCTTCCATCAGTCCATCTTTATTTCTTCTACCCAAACAATAGTCCATCAACGACTGCATGCGAGGATAAAACTGTGTGATAAAATTCTTATCACCTGTGTATTGATAATAATCATAGATGCCCAAGAACCAATAGAGGGTATAATCCATGATCGTATTAATATGACCCGTAACAGGGTCCTTGCCTCGCAAAGCAAGCAGGGTGCGGGATACAGTGGGGTTGTCAAAATACAAATAATAGTTCATCAAATAACTTTGATAAGCGTCACCACTCCATACCCATCTATCGCGTTTGATTCCGTCAATAAAAAACTCTCTAGTATTTAAATGAAGAGTGTACTTAGATACTTCATAGATTTTATTGATTTCTGCATCAGAGCAACTGAAGCTTCCACGCTCTTTCAAATCAGCATATTCGTGCAACATTGAAATGCTATCAAGTTTCACGCCTTTGTCTGCCAAAAGATTTATATATCGAAAAGCTTTTGACAATGGCATAATGGAATCGATTTTTTTCTCAGAACCGATTACAATAGAATCAAAAGTTACTGCACCTAAGATGCTACTTGCTTCTTCTTTACTTTCTCCATAATAAACCATCAATTTTCCTTTACCACGAAGGCCGTGGAGTTTTACAAATCCGAAAGTCTCTTTACCAAAATCAACCAAGGATGCATTTCCATTTTTGCTATTGCTTACTGGTTGCATGAGCTTCGTAGGTAGTTTAAATGTAGAGGGAAATTGATTAGGCGCATTGAAATTCCATCTGCCCGCTTGTAACCATTTAGTAGCAGTCACATCAGAAGTTTTGCCCGTTTCATCAATCCATTCTTTGTCTTCAAAAGTGACCAACCAACTAGCATCAGAAACAACAGACTTTCCTTTGATAAAAATGGCTGGAACATTAGCCTGGTTAAACACCTTTACATTAATACGGTGCTTTCCTGCAGGAATATTGATTTGTTTGGGAGCCCCTTCTAAAAGTTGTCCGTCTAGTTTTACATTGTAATTTCCTTCTGTGTAGATCGAGACCGTTTCAGGATTTGCCAAAACAAAATCTTTATGGAAATCCATTAAGGGATAGTGACTATCAACTTTCCAAAACACGGGAAAAAATGCACCTCGATCAGTTCTTCTGTTTTGCATTTTATTGGCGAGCCAAATTTCGTAATCGCCAGGATACCAGATCCAGGTGGCTGTTTGCGCTTCTGCAAAAGACACAAAAAGAACAAACAAAAAATACAGACTTATTTTTTTTATCATTCAATCAATTATTTAAATCCATTAAAAAATACATATAGCGATACCATTATTATTACTAATGCTACCCAAACCTTGATTACTCGGTTAGATGGTGGCGCAATATATTGTTGGGTAGTTGCATTTGTTTCTACAGGAACTTTATCTAACAAAGAAATCAGTACAGCCAACACAAACAAAAAGGCGAAAATGAAAAACGACAATAACATATAGTGCGGCCAAAACCCAAAGTCCTTTGCAGGAAATACCCATAAATACAAAACACCCGTACCCAAGCTTATTGCTGACCCAATAGATAGTGTAAAATTGACTGCTTTTTTGGTTGTTTTTTTCCAGAATACAGCCAGCAAAAATACTACCGACAAAGGTGGTGCAATAAAACCTAATACCGCTTGAAACACATCAAAAAGATTGAGACCCTTAATACTGTCAATTGCTATTGCCATGAGTATGGCAAATACACAACCTACCAATACAGTGATCCTTCCTACTTTAATAATTTGTTTATTAGTAGCAGCCGGATTGATTTTTTTAACATAGACATCCATCGTAAATACGGTGCTCAAAGAATTTAGTGAAGACCCAATCGTTCCTACTAACACTGCAATTAATACTACTATAACTAATCCATTCAAACCCGATGGGAATAAGTTGGTTACTAAAACCATATAGGCTTCATCTGGACTATTCAAATTCGGGAAAAGCTCATAACATAAAATGCCTGGCACAATAAACAACGGTAATGATAATATTTTTAGCCACCCAATAAAACTAACACCTAGTTGGCCTTGTTCTA
>JANOYH010000101.1:0-13920 GCA_031428775.1 Bacteroidota bacterium | reverse complement strand
ATGTTTGGCGTTGTTTTTGTAGTATTCCAAGCACTGAATCTCGAAGCGCAGAACATCTATAGGCTTGTCTTTTTCCTTTGGGGAAAGGCGGAGCTTGTGGTAAGTCTCTTTCCCTCGCATGAAAAAGACAGCATCACTGGAAATGTTTTAAATATTGATACCCTGTTAATTAAACAAGATGCCCATTATTTAAGCAATAGACTGAAGCAATTTAAATATTATAATAACCAG
Source organism: Bacteroidota bacterium (assembly GCA_031428775.1). Classification (GTDB taxonomy): domain Bacteria; phylum Bacteroidota; class Bacteroidia; order Chitinophagales; family Chitinophagaceae; genus Sediminibacterium. The sequence continues at coordinate 13,689 of JANOYH010000101.1, read as the reverse complement.
CCCATCATTAGTGTATTGGCAGAAAAACCTTACAAGGCCAATAAATATTATTATGGGGAGAGTCCGCTTTTAAAAGAAACCAAACTCTATCCCATTATACAATTACTGGTCATTGGATTATTCATTATTATAGCGATCTTATTCTTACAAACAAATTATCGCAGCAGCCAAAATCAGCTATGGGCATCGCTTGCAAAAGAAACTGCGCATCAATTAGGCACACCTGTGAGTAGTTTAGAAGGTTGGTTAGAATTATTAAAAGAGATTCCTGGAACGGAACAAGCAGTTCCTGAAATTTCGAAGGATGTACAACGACTACAATTAATCACAGATAGGTTTGGAAAGATTGGTAGTCAACCTAAACTAGAACAAATCAATATCAATAAACAAATCAGCCTGATTGTTCAATACATGAAGAAAAGGGCTGGTGGCAATCTTGCATTTGAATACAACGACCATTCATCGCAAGACATGCAAGCTTTTCTATCACCGCCACTATTCGACTGGGTTATGGAAAACCTACTCAAAAATGCCATGGACGCCATTGATGGCACCGGACTAATCAGCATAGTGCTCCATACAACATCGCATGATATAGTCATAGATGTTACTGACAATGGAAAGGGAATTGCTGCGGCAAATTTGAAAAAAGTATTCAAGCCCGGCTTCACTACTAAGAAAAGAGGCTGGGGGTTAGGGCTCTCACTCAGCAAAAGAATTGTTGAGCAATACCATAAGGGCAAGCTCTTTGTAAGGTGGAGCGAACCCGGAAAGGGAACTAGTTTTAGAATTATCCTTCCACAACTTCCAACAACAAACCTTGGTTAGCTGTTTTGCCAAAGCAACTCATGGCAGCCTGCCATTGGTGCAATGATTGTGGTGTGGTTGACTCATTGTAGAGATCAGCCTCATCAAATAATTTAAACAATTCCTTTTTTTCTCTATCCATGGATGCAGTACCATTCTGCTTTCCAAGTCGATGGAGATACGATTGCATACGAGACAATTTCTCGTCTGAAAGATGGTCGAATGCGTGTTGTTGCATCAACGTTCCGGTAGCATTCACCAAAAGCTCATAAGAATTTGTTTTCATGATGCGAATTTTTGGATTAAACGATTTCCTTCATAGAACTTCCTATTACAAAGGACAACCATTTTAATGATTTCGCTGATTAGCAAATTGTTAATGCTTAATGATGGTGCATAAATTGGGGATATGTAGGAACATTACTTCAAAACAATTGCACCCAATGCAGGTAATTGAACTTTTATTTGATAGCATTGTGAAGGCTTGTCCACCAACTTTGATTCAACACTAGGATTGTATACATCTCCCGTTCCCCAGAATTCTTTGTTATTGCTATTAAATACTTCTTTCCATTTTCCTTTTCCGTGCACATAGATTTCCCAATCATTTCTTACAACAGGCGTTACATTTAAAATGATGAGCAAATTATCTTTTGCTTTTTTCCCTTTGCGCATATACACCAATACTGATTCGCTTCGATGGTTTAGATCCACCCATTCAAATCCTCCTGGCTCATACTGTTCTTCGTATAAAGCAGGTTCATTTTTATAAAATGCATTGAGTTGTTGTACACAATGTTTTAAACCTTTATGACTTTCATGTTCCAATAACTCCCACTGCAATTCACTCTTATAATTCCATTCGCTGGTTGCACCAAACTCATTGCCCATAAACAACAATTTTGAACCTGGGTGTGTAAACATATAAGTGTACAAAATGCGTAAGTTGGCAAACTTCTGCCACTCGTCGCCCGGCATTTTATATAACATAGGACTCTTTCCATGAACCACTTCATCGTGCGATAAGGGCAACATAAAATTCTCATCATAGAAATACATCATGCTGAAGGAGAATTTGTCTTGTTGAAATTGTCGATACAACGGATCGAGATTAAAATAATCGAGCGTATCGTGCATCCATCCCATCATCCATTTCATGCCGAAGCCTAGTCCACCTTCAAATGTGGGTTTACTAATCTTAGGCCAGTCAGTTGCTTCTTCTGCAATGGTTTGAATATCAGGAAAATCGCGGTATAAAGTTTCATTCAAATCAGTGATAAATGCAATGGCTTCAATATTACCATTCCCACCATATTCATTGGGCTCCCATTGGCCTGCATTTCTGCTGTAATCTAGTCGCAGCATAGAACTCACCGCATCAACCCTAATCCCATCTGTATGAAATTTATCACACCAAAAACGTGCACTACTAATCAAGAAAGATTTTACTTCTCCTCTTTTATAATTGAAAATATAGGAGTTCCAATCGGGGTGAAATCCTTTGCGCATATCGGCATACTCGTAAGTATGTGTTCCATCAAACATGAATAACCCGTGTGCATCATAAGGAAAATGCGAAGGTACCCAATCCAAAATAACCCCAATACCTGCCAGATGAAAAGCGTCTACCATCGCAGCATATTCTTGTGGTGTTCCAAAACGCGAAGTAGGTGCAAAATAGCCCGTGCCTTGGTAACCCCAACTACCATCAAAGGGATGTTCCATTACGGGCATAAATTCAACGTGTGTAAAGCCCATTTCTTGTACATAAGGCACTAAGCGTTCGGTGATTTGGGGATAGGTATTATAAATTTCTTCGTCGTTTTTATCTGGTCGCATCCAGCTAGCCAAATGCACTTCATATACAGAATAGGGCGAGCTCAATGAATTGTGTTTTTTTCTGTGTTTCATCCAATCCGCATCCTTCCAATCATAATCCGTTTGCCAAGTAATGGAAGCGGTATTAGGGCGTATTTCCCAAAAATTAGCATAGGGATCGCCTTTGTCGAGTTTAATACCCTTATAGCCATGAATATGGTATTTGTAAGCTTCTCCTGCGCCTATATTTGGAATAAATCCTTCCCAGATACCAGAATGGTCTAAGCGTACTTTCAATGGGTGCGCTTCTTTGCTCCAACTATTAAAGTTGCCGGTAACAGCCACAAAACTTGCATTGGGTGCCCATACGGCAAAATAAGTTCCTGTGCTGTCATTGACCTTGATCTGTTTGTTGCCAAAATATTCATAGAGACTATAATGGGTACCATTCTGAAAATTCCTGATATCCTTTTCTGTAAAAAGCGAATAGTTCCATACAGGCTGGTTGGTGTCTACGAAATGTGCTTCCTCATACTTTTTCATAGGCTCTTTTACAACTTTTTTTGTTTTACCTACTCTTTCGATAGTAGAACTAACCTTATTTTCTTTTTTTGATTGGGCGGTTTTGCTTTTCTCGTTTGGCATAAATCGATGATTATCAAATAAAGAAATTGTTTAACATAATATTATAACTAAACATTTAGTTTATTCTACACAATTTATGGATTTTACAGCCAATTGCATCCAATACCTTAACCCACTAGTTTATGATGAGAAATCTTACACTTCTTTTCTTTGCATTCTTTTGTTCAAATCAGATCAATGCACAATTTCCCCCCATCAAAGGAACCGTTACCGATACCCTTAATAAACAAAATTTAAGCAATGCTGTGGTTTCTATTCTTCGAAGTAAGGATTCTGTTTTGGTAAAATTTGCGCGTACAAACCCAGAAGGAAATTTTGAAATTAAGGGTGTAAACACAGGTAATTATATTTTAGTGGTGTCTTATCCGGGCTATGCAGAATTTGTAGAGAAGTTAACACTGGATGGTAGTAGTGAAAAGAAAATGGGCATGATCCCCTTAATTACTAGGGCTACTTTATTACAAGAGGTAATTGTCAAGCAACGTATTTCTGCCATTCGAGTTAAGGGTGATACTACGGAATATAGGGCCGACAGCTTTCACGTAGATGCCAATGCAGACGTTCAAGAACTTTTGAAAAAAATGCCCGGCATTCAAGTAAACAGTAAAGGTGAAATCACTACTCAAGGTGAGAAAGTAAATAAGATTCTGGTGGATGGGGAAGAGTTTTTCAGTGACGATCCTGCAGTAGTCACCAAAAATCTAAGGGCAGACGCCATTGATAAAGTACAAGTATTTGACAAGAAAAGCGACCAAGCCGTTTTTACAGGTATTGACGATGGTCAAAAACAAAAGACCATTAACCTCCAATTAAAAGAGGACAAGAAAAAAGGCTTTTTCGGTAAAGCAGAAGCGGGCACTGACTTTGACAAATACAGAAATGGAAAATTATTGGCCAATGCATTTAAAGGAAAAAGAAAAATTGCGGGTTATCTCACTACTGACAACACCAAATTTGAAACATTGAGTTGGGACGAAAATAGAAACTATGCAGGCGACCCAAATACTACTACTACTGTTAGTGATGATGGGGGAATTAGTGTGAATTGGAGTGGCGATGAATTTAGTTATGGCACTGGGTTACCCAATTCTACAACTGGTGGCTTGTTGTATAGTAATAAATGGAATCAAGACAAACACGCATTAAATAATGCCTTTCAATACAACAAACTAGACGTTACGGGTAAAACAAGTAGTATCACGGAAAATATTTTGCCAGACACTAGTTTTACCAATACTACTAACCAAACCCAAGCCAACTCAAGAACGCGCAACAGAATTAATAGCATTTATGATTGGACCATTGATTCTTCCAGTTCTTTAAAAGTTACGTTTAAAGCAAGTGAAACCAAGAGTGCCAATAATAAAAATTATTTGGGACAGTCGATCAGTTCCGATAATAAAATCATCAATGAAACTGACAGAACCACCACTAATACCGGTGAAAACAAAAACATATTCACTTCACTCATTTGGCGTAAAAAATTCAAGAAAAAAGGAAGGACAATCTCTTTGAATACTGATCTGACCTATACCGACAAATCTGACGATGGTTATTTATTGGCAAAAAATAGTTACTACAACAAAACGGGTTTATTGATCAAATACGACAATATTGACCAACGAAAAGAAAACAAACAAAACGGTTCTTCCATTAATGCGAATGCTAGTTATACGGAGCCCCTTTGGAAAAATACCTTTCTGATTCTAAACTACCGACTAAACCTAAATAGAAATGACGCTGAAAACAATACGTTCAACAAATCCAATAATGGCAAGTACGATAATATGAGTGATAGTTTGAGTAATCACTTTATTTTCAATACAACTGGACATACTGGTGGTATCAATTTTAGATACAATGAAAAAAAATACAATTTCGCCATTGGTACGGGACTTGGTACAGTCAACTATCACATGAATGATATTAGAAAAGTGCAAGAAAGAGACGTACGTTTCACCAATTTTCAACCTGCTATTACATTCAACTTTACGCCAAAACAACAACGCAGATTTAATTTCAGTTATAATGGGAATACACAGAATCCTACCCTCAATCAGATTCAACCTTTGATTGATAATATTGATCCACTAAATGTGGTAGTGGGAAACCCCAATATTAAACAAGCCTTTATTCATAACTTAAGTTTAAGGGGATCAGATTATAGGGTATTAAAAAGCCGAAACATCTATTTTAATGTCAATTATTCTTCTACCGACAATGCCATTTCCAGCAATAGCTTTATAGACAGCTTGGGAAGGCGAATTACACAATCCATCAACGTTTCAGGCAACTATAATTTCAGAGGGGGCATTGGTTACGGTTTCGAAATCATTCCTTCTTTAAATGTGAGTGTGGACATTGGGCCGAGAATTAATAATAATGTCAATTATGTAAATGGCGTTAGAAATGAAACTAAAAGCAAGGCTACCAGTATCGGATTCAATTCTGGCTATTGGAGCGATAAATGGATTAATTTCTGGATCAATTTCAGCGCAAATTATAACCAATCGATTTCTTCCATTCGACCAGATGTGAATACACATTACTGGTCATACAATAGTTATTCTGAAGTTCAATTCAAATTGAAAAAACAAAAATTGTTTTGGAATATCAATACTGAATTTAATTTATACCAGAAAACAGAGGCTTTTGCGAATCAGTCAAATGTTTACATTGTTAACAGCAATATTCGTAAAGTCTTAACCAAAGACGATAAATGGGAGGCTAAGTTAACTGTCAACGACATTTTTAATCAAAACCAGGGCATCAATAGAAATATAAGTAGCAACTTTATTTCTGAAACAAAAAATCAAACCATCCAACGTTATTTCTTACTTGCGTTAATTTATAATTTTTCAAAAAATGGCAAACCTTCTAGTAATGGATTTTAAACCATCAAAATCACCAGCATGTACAAAAAAATATTAATTCCCTTCCTTTCACTCATTTGTTTTTTGGCAAATGCACAAACACAATTTATCCAAAAAGGAAGAATTGAATTTGAAAAGAAAGTGAACCAATTCAAACCATTCGAGAACGAAGACAACGACAACCCTTGGATGAAAGAGATGATGAAAACGATGCCCAAAATTGTGACAGATAATTATGAGCTTCGTTTCTCTGAAAATAAATCTGTATACAAAATGACCAAAGAAAATACAGACAATAAATACATGTGGGGAGGCAAACCGTCTGAAACAGATATTACTCAAATTGACTTAGAAAACAATACCATTAGTATTCAGCGAGCCCTCTATGAAAACACTTATTTAATCAAAGACAGTGTTAGAAATTTAGAATGGCATATTACTAATGAAACACGTGACATTGCTGGTTTTGAATGTAAAAAAGCGGTAACTAGAATTTGCGATTCTGTGGTAGTAGTTGCTTTTTATACAGATCAAATTATGGTATCGTCCGGACCCGAAAGTTTTGGTGGCTTACCGGGTATGATTTTGGGTTTAGCCATACCTCGTTTATATACCACATGGTTTGCTACTAAACTGGAATTGATTGAGCCCACAGCAGCACAACTAAACCCTGCCCAGAAAGGCAAAAAAGTAACTAGACAACAATTGCATGGAGAGATAGTAAGGGCATTGAAAAGTGAGCCACGACTTATCTGGACTGCCAGTTTATAATTGATGTATTAAAGCCATTTATTGGCAGTCATCCAATTCTTCACACGTTCCATCCATTGATCTTTGGTTGTTTTATTATTCAATCCAAAACCATGTCCCCCTGCTTGATAAATATGCAATTCCGCTTTGACTTTATTGGCCAATAAAGCCTGATAAAATCGAATACTATTCTCGGGTTTTACACCGCTATCATCTGCCGCATGAACCAAAAAACTAGGCGGTGTTTGGGCGGTAACTTGTAATTCATTGGAATAGAAATCAATTTGTGCTTGGCTAGGATTTTTACCCAACAAATTTGTTCTTGAACCTTTATGGCAAATGCTGTCTTGGAAACTAATAACGGGGTAACCAAGAATCATAAAATCTGGTCGGAGGCTTATTTGATTGGGGTTAGGCACCAAAGAAGCCATAAAATGTGTTCCTAGTGTAGATGCCAAATGCCCACCTGCCGAAAAGCCAATAATGCCAATTTTATTGGGGTCAATACCCCATTTACCGGCATTTTCACGAACCGTGATCATTGATTGTTGCGCGTCTTGAAGTGGGCCAATTGATTTATCCACCATCGTAGTATCATTAGGAATACGATACTTGATTAAGATGGCGGCAATGCCCATTTCATTAAAGGCCTTTGCAATATCAACGCCTTCGTGGCCAGATGCAGTGATACTATAGCCTCCTCCAGGAAAAATAATCACCGCCGCTTTTTGTGGGGATGGATTTGCAGGTTGGAAAAAGGTATAAGTAGGGATACTAATTCTACTGTATCTAAGCACCCCATTGGTAACTACTGCTTGTTCTTTATTTGGACCAGGTATGCTATTGGGAATAGCATTGGGATATAACAAAGATTCAACTTGTGCTTTTAATTGCATAGAAGTGACGATTAACAATAAAAAAAGAAGCCCTTTATATTTCATACAGTTTGTTTAAAATCTACACTCAATAAATACCCTTCAACCTGTTATGCTATGAAGCACTGGTTAATGATTATCGTACCAATTCCAACACCCACATTTTCTTTGCAGGAATATTAAAATTAGCCATTAGCTTTTCATTACCAATGACATTTTTGGCACCGATAAATCCTTTAGTCCTTTCTGCAAATTTATTAAAATCGATTGCTTTTTCTTTGTCGCTCGTATTCATGATACACATGATGGTTTGTTTATCATCATATCTAAAATAAACGTACACCCCTTCCATAGGAACATACTGCATCATTTTCCCTTTGGTAATTGCTGAACTATTTTTTCTGAAATTAGCAAGTGTAGCGACATATTCTTGCATGTTTTTTTCTTCTGCTGTAAGCCCTTCACCAGTGAATGCATTTTTGGTATCCCCTGCCCATCCTCCAGGAAAATCAAGTCTTACATGACCATCATCTGGATTTTTCTCTCCCTTCATTAATACTTCAGTCCCATAATAAAGTTGCGGAATTCCTCTGGTAGTTAATAGCCAAGCAATGCCTGTTTTCACTTTTTCTATGTCGCCTCCAACCTCTGATAAGATTCTTGTGAGGTCGTGGTTGTCTAAGAAAATATTATTTCTATTCGCGTCCTTATACAGAAAATCATTACTCAAAGTAGTATAGAGTTTATTGACACCTTCTGTCCACCCGAATTCTTGTTTTAAGGCTGGCTGAATCCCATATAATAAAGTTTGAAAATCAGTTACTCCTTGCAGGTTACTTTTGAATTTTGTATTGATTGTATTCTCTGCAAAAAAAGCCTGTGCGGCAGTACCGTGTACCCATGTTTCTCCAAACATGGTCATTTTAGGATATTCATCAGTTAATGCTTTGTTGCATCTATTCATAAAGGGAAGGTCGTTATAGATATAGGTATCAATTCTCCATCCATCTACCCCAAAAGACTCTACACTCCAGATAGCGTGCTGTATCAGGAAATTGGCCACATAAGGGTTACTTTGGTTGAGGTCGGGCATTTCCCTTGTAAACCAACCATCCGCCATTAGTTTGGTATCTGAAGGTGCCGCATAGGGATCAAATACGGGTTGATCTTTGTAAGTAGTTCCAGTATATTTAGGCCACTGGTGGTACCAATCTTTTGTAGGTTGATCAAGGAAGGTAACATGTTTACTTCCCACATGATTATATACAGCATCCTGCATCAATTTCATACCACGTTGGTGCAAAGCATCACTTAGTGCTTTATATTTTTCTGCGCCTCCTAATCTAGGTTCAATGGTAAAATGATCTGTAAATGCATATCCATGTTCTGTTCTATTGGGTTGATCATTCTCAATAACTGGTGTCATCCATACGGTTGTTACTCCTAATTTTTTTAAATAGTCTAAGTGATTCATTACCCCTTGTAAATCACCTCCATGTCTATCGTATATTTTGTTCCTATTTAAACTTTGGTCGCGCATGCCCGCAATTTTGTCATTGCTGGGATCTCCATTGCTAAAACGATCCGGCATTAAAAGGTAAATCAAATCACTAGAATTAACGCCTTTAGCAAAATTGGTACCCCTACCTTCTCTACGAGCAAGCAATGGCCAGTTGATTAATTCATTCTTAGTGTTATTACTAAGAGAAAAATTAATAGGTACATTACCTGGCTTTGCGTTTTTGTCAATTTCAAGGTCCAAAACCAAGTAATTGGCGTTTTCAAGTTTTGTTGATTTCAAAAGTCTTACTCCTGGATATTGTATACTGGCTTTTAGATCTGTATCATAACGATTACGTTCATAATGTACTAAAACCTGTACCTTATTCCATTTCATTCCAGTCCACCAATTGCTTGGATATAATTTTATCTCTTGCGCGCTTACTACCAAAGAAAAAAAACAGACAATCAATGCCCATGAATATTTTTTATGCATAAAATAAATTTTGATAATCAATAAATTTTTAGTCCACCCCTTGTTTAATTCTAATAGCACCTTCATCATATACAAATAATACACTAACCGCAGCTAATAGCATAAAGACTCCTGCAAATACAATGGCATAAATGGGTTGGCCATGATAAATATGTTTAACAATCCATCCGCCGCCAATTCCATTGATGATTTGTGGTAGTGTGATAAAGAAATTAAAAATTCCCATATAGATCCCTAATTTACCTGCGGGAATTGATCCTGCTAGTATTACATAAGGCATCGCTAGAATACTTGCCCAAGCCAAACCCACTCCAATCATGGAATAAGTAAGCATTGCCGGATCTTTGATGAAATAGATAGAGATCAATCCAATTCCGCCAGCACATAATGAGAATGCATGGGTACCTTTTCTGCCTAAGTATTTTGCCACTAATGGAATCATTAACGCATAAACTGCTGCAACCAAATTATACGTACCAAACGCAGAGCTTACTTTATTACCAGCGTCATTGTAGGCAACCGACTTTGCATAATCGCCTGAAAGTCCATATACATGTGTGGCAACTGCATCTGTTGTAAATACCCACATACTAAATAACGCAAACCAAGAGAAAAATTGGACCAAACCCAATTGTTTCATAGTCTTAGGCATCTTTGCGAAATCTTTGAAAATATCAGAAACTCTTGCTTCTTTTTCATTTTCATTTTTGCCATGGTATTGTTCATATACCTTTGGAGCATATTCTTTTGACAAGAACACCGTTACTAAAATGGCTCCTATAAATACAGCGGCACCAATATAAAATGAATAACGAATATTGTCGGCTACACCAGAAGGTCCGGCTTCTTGTGAAAAACCATTTTTGGCTAAAAACGAAGGCAATTCAGATCCAACCACTGCACCAATCCCAATTAGAAATGTTTGTATCGCAAAGCCACTGGTTCTTTGTGTGTCTGGCAAGTTATCAGCCACCAGTGCTCGAAAGGGTTCCATAGCTACATTAAACGAAGCATCCATGATCATGACCATTCCTGCGCCCATCCACAATGCTGGAACAATGGAAGAAAGTGAGCCTGCATTGGGTAAAAAAATCAATGCAGCGGACGACAAAATTGCACCCGCTAGAAAATAGGGTTTTCTTCTACCTAATCTAGTCCAGGTATGATCACTATAGTGCCCAATTAAGGGTTGTACGATCATTCCTACTAAAGGGGCTACAATCCAAAACATGGGAAGTTGTTCCACGTCTGCACCAAAAGACCTTAAAATTCTACTGGTGTTCCCATTTTGTAAAGCAAAGCCAAACTGGATTCCTAAAAATCCAAAGCTCATGAAAAAAATCTGGGTAAGGGATAGTCGGGGTTTGGGTAATAAACCGGCTGTTTTTACGGACGGTGTGGTACTGGCCATAGCAATCGTTTAATGTGTAAGAATTACATGAAGCTAAAAATACAAAAAAAACACCCTCATCGAGGATGTTTTTTTTTTTACAAATTATATCACGAAACCATCAGGAAGGATGGCAGTTTTTTTAACGACCACAATACCGTCTTTAACGGCATATAGTGGATGATCCGTATTGGCTAAGTGTTTACCACCTACAATTCTAACGTCATTGCCAATTCTACAGTTCTTATCAATAATGGCATCTTTGATATAACACCTTTCACCAATCCCAATTTTAGGGAGCCCCTTTGACACATTGGAATCCATTTCACTGATAGTTTCGTAATAGTCGTTTCCCATAATATAGGTACTTACCACGGTTGTACCCCTACCAATTCTAGAACGAATCCCCACCACACTTTGCTCAATTCTACTGGCATTAATAATAGAGCCTTCTGCAATAATGGTTTTTTCTAAAGTGGTGCCACTAATTTTTGCTGGTGGCAGCATCCTTGCCCTACTATAAACCGTTTTGTTATTATCAAATAAATTAAATGGCGGGATATCATCTGTCAAAGCCAGGTTGGCTTCATAGAAGGAATAAATATTTCCAATATCGGTCCAATAACCGTCGTATTGAAAGCTGATCACTTTATTGTTGATGATTGACTCAGGTATAATTTCTTTACCGAAGTCTGTTGCTTTCGGATTTTGCTCGTACAACAATTGATCTAACACCGCTTTATTGAAAATATAAATACCCATAGATGCCAAATAATTCCGTCCTTGCTTTTGCATTTCTGCACCAGTATCACTTACCCATTCTGGTAATAAATCTTTATTGGGTTTTTCAATAAATGAAGTGATATAGTGCTCCTCATTTGTTTTTAAAATACCAAATTCGGGTGCGTCTCTGTCGCCCACAGGAATAGTTGCAATGGTAATTGCGGCTCCTTTAGATTTATGCATTGCAATCATTTCCGCAAAATCCATTTGGTATAATTGGTCGCCACTCAAGATCAAAATATAATCAAACTCAAAATTTTCGATATGTCGTAATGACTGTCTCACTGCATCTGCCGTACCTTGAAACCATCCTGGATTATCCGGTGTTTGTTCGGCCGCCAATATGTCTACAAAACCAGTGCTAAAAGCGCTGAAATGGTAGGTATTTTTGATGTGTTTATTGAGGGATGCTGAATTGAATTGTGTCAATACAAACATCCGATTGATATTGCTATTAATACAGTTGCTGATGGGTATATCTACCAATCGATATTTTCCTGCAATAGGTACTGCTGGCTTTGACCTGCTTGATGTTAATGGCGACAATCTACTACCTGCCCCTCCCCCTAAAATGACTGCTACTACTGAACTGGCTAAATTATTCATGTGCTCTTAATTTAATGATTTATACAAACTATCCCTTTAAAATGCTTTGATAAACGTTAATATATTTTTCTACTGTGGCCTCCCAACTATTGTCAATCTTCATCATAAATTTTCGCATTTTTTCTAGTTGTTTTTTGTCGCCATACACTGAAACGCCACGCCCAATTGAATAAACAAGGTCATCTTCAGTTGCATTGTCAAACCTAATTCCATACCCATTAAATTCCCCCATATCAACTACCGTATCTTTTAAACCACCGGTTGATCTTACCACGGGTACCGTTCCATAACGCATGGCATATAGTTGGTTTAACCCACAAGGCTCTACCCTGCTGGGCATTAATAAAAAGTCGGCTCCCGCATAAATGAGGTGGCTCAGTGCTTCATTATAACCAATATATGCATTGTAAATACCTGGATAATAATTCGTCATTTGTTGAAGCGTCCATTCCACGTCTGTTTGACCACTTCCTAAAATCAGAAAGCAGGCAGCACCATTTGTTTCATTGATGGCCCTTGATATGGCGCCAGGTAAAATCTCTGCGGCTTTTTCGCCTACAAGTCGACCAATAAATACAAATAATGGCTTGGTTTTGTCAAGCCCAAATCTATCACATAATATATCCTTATTGGCTTGTTTTCCTTTGGTGACGGTTTTTAGGGTAAAATGGTCTTCCAAAAAACTGTCCGTTTCCGAACTCCAAATCTCATGATCAATCCCGTTCAGAATACCCAAGCACTTCCCTTTTTCATATTCAAACAAGGATTCCAATCCATTAGCATCCCAAAACAGTTCTTCCATATAGCTCTGGCTAACTGTTGTTACTTTATCGGCACATTTTATTGCCGAAGCCATGGGGTTAATTCTACCATTCCATTCTAAGAGGCCCGATTTCCAGTTGTCCCATACCGGAATCAAATTGCTTTTGCTCCAATTCATCCAGCCTTGGTATTGTCCATTGTGGATGGTAAATAGGGTGGAAACCCTACTCAAGTGTCGGTAATTGAAGCAGTGTTTCATCATAAACGGAATCAACGCTGTTTGATGATCATGGCAATGCACAATGTCGGGTCTATGTTCCCAACTCGACAACCAATCCACTACTGCTATTTGAAAATCCTTGAACCTTTCTGTATCTTCGACAT
>JANOYH010000100.1:0-5618 GCA_031428775.1 Bacteroidota bacterium | reverse complement strand
ATGTAGAAAAAGATTTTGATGCAGCTACACAAAAAAAATTAGTTTCTATGGGTTATAAAATTATTGGATGGGATATGGAATGGGGTCAGCAGAGCAAAATGAAAGCACCAAAAGAAAGTGTGGATGAAATGATTAAAAAGTTGAATCAAAAATTCGATGATGGAAATACCAACCAACCGAATGCCATTGTAATCCTTTCACACGATAGGCTTTTCGAAAAAAAGCAATACGCAGATTCATTGGCTAGGTTTATCTCCATTTTAAAACAAGATAAACGCAACGTGTTTGAAACCATTGACCACTATCCTACTGTTCAAAATAATTAAAGGCTTTAGAAATGCTTACCTTATGCCTAATCTGAATCTAAGTTCAGCTTAGGCATGACTGTTTGATACCTTTAGACAGCCTCAATACTGCCCATAAAACCTTATCTTCGTTACCTATTTGTTTAATAATAAGAAATTATACACCAACAATATAAGTATTCAGATGAATTTGAACCCAACCAGGATAGAGGTCATGCATTTTTTGGCGCAAAAAATTGAAAGCATTATAAGTGAGTATTTGAAAGACATTGATACTAATTGGCAACCCTCAGACTTTTTGCCTGAAAGCAATAACCCTGATTTTACCAAAGAAATCAAGGAAATCCAAGAACAATGCAAGGCACTACCCTACGATTATATGGCCATACTTGTTGGCGATATGATTACTGAAGAAGCCCTCCCCTCTTACGAAAGCTGGTTAATGGAGGTAGATGGCATCTGCAAAGGTGAACCAAAAGGATGGAGCAAATGGGTGCGCATGTGGACGGCTGAAGAAAACAGGCATGGCGACTTATTAAACAAATACATCTATCTCTCAGGAAGGGTGAATATGAAACAAATGGAAATCAGCACACAATATTTAATTGCTGATGGTATGGAAATTGGAACAGCTAGGGATCCCTATAAAAATTTCGTGTACACTTCATTTCAAGAATTAGCTACCAATATTTCTCACCGTAGAACAGCAACACTTGCAAAGAAACATGGCAACGAACAGTTGTCAAAAATTTGTGGTGTCATAGCTTCAGATGAATTAAGACACGCAAAAGCATATAAAAGTTTTGTTGCCAAAATATTTGAAGTTGACCCTAGCGAAATGATGCTGGCTTTTGAAGATATGATGCGCAAGAAAATTGTGATGCCTGCTCACTTTATGCGTCAACAAGGCGAAAAAATTGGAGAAAGCTGGTCGCACTTTAGTGACGCCGCTCAACGCCTAGGCGTTTATACTACAATGGACTATACAGCCATTTTAGATTCATTGGTAAAAGAATGGAATATTGGTAATATCTGCGGACTTACCGGCGCGGCAGAAAAAGGAAGGGATTATTTAATGACACTTCCTGATCGATTCAGAAAAATTGCTGAACGCAGTTCCATTAAAGCCCCAATTGATTACCAATTCAACTGGATATTATAATAAATAAGACGCTTTTCGAAAATGACCTCTCCGACGATTTCGGGAAAGAAGGTTTTTTACACAAGCATCAGGCCGATTCTTTATTTGAATATTTCCGTGACAATAAATTGTTTCATTGGAATGATATTCATAATTGTGAAGACAGGGCTGAAGCTATTGCTATACTCCTAACCGAATGGAAAATCCCACACGCAAAAGCTTGGGTATTTAGTAGCTATTTTTTAAGAAAGGGATGGGGCAGTTTACACAATCTTTGGAACTATCATGTTGCAGTCATACTTCCTGTATCTATAGGAAATGAAATTGTGGGCTTTGTAATTGACCCAACTCATTCAACTGAATTAATAACGATAGAAGTATGGGCAGAATTGATTACACTAAATGCTTATAGCTATCATTTCGTCAAAAATAGTCATACCTATATCTTTCCAAATGGGTTAATTACAAAATATAATTGGCATGGTCGTGATCGACAAAATTTCCAATGGACCATGCAAGGTCTTACCGGCATTAATGGTGTTAGCACTATTGGCAAAGCACAGGTTGCATTCAACAAATACCAAATAAAAAGAACCATTGCTGCTTTTACCAAATTGAAACACTCAAACCCATTTCATGATATCTTTGTTTCATGAATGCACCTTTGTTTATTTCAAAAGCTAATCAACAGGATATCCCTGAATTAGTAGCATTAGTCAATAGTGCCTACCGAGGTGAAAGTTCAAAAATAGGATGGACCACTGAAGCAGATTTACTGGATGGCGTGAGAATTGTAGAAACTACCCTATTAGATCAAATGCTTACTCCCGGCCAATACTTTCTTAAAGCGGTTGATGGGCATGGAACAATTATTGGTTGTGTAAGCTTGCTTGAAAAAGAAACAGCCATTTATTTAGGCATGCTAACAGTAAATCCAACAATACAGTCAAAGGGCATTGGAAGAACTTTGTTAGACGCATCAACAGACTTTGCAAAAGACTTAGGTAAGCAATATATTGAAATGACTGTGATCACCAAAAGGGCTGAATTAATTGAATGGTATGAAAGAAAAGGTTATGTTAAGACTGGCGAATTCAGGCCCTTTCCCAATGACCCAAAATTTGGCATTCAGAAAGAGCCCCTTGAATTTTTAGTACTAAAAAAAACCTTGTAGCCCTTTTATGATACCTGTTGTTAATTAATACAATTAAACAAGTCAATTTAATACCCCCACTGTTGCATCACTAATAAATCTTCTTTCATAGACTGCAATGGAGTTAATTGTTGATACGATTCTTGTTCAATGATAAAATGTATCGTGCCGCCTATATCTCTGCCAGCATCAATAACTTCCTTCACTCCAATAACACCTTTTCCTAGCACAGTGCTTTCAAAACCGTCATGCATTTCACCTGCTTTGTCGGTCTTAATTTCGTCTTTAACGTGCAACAATTCAAAACGACCTGGATAACGCTTAATAATTTCCAATGCCCTTCCTCCCGCACCATACATATTGCCAATATCTAACTGTTGTGTAACCAAGGATGGATCTGTTTGCTTAATAATGATATCAAAGAGTAGTTGATTTTTTAGGCTAGTATTGAATTCGAAATTATGGTTATGATAGCCAAATTTCATTCCAAATTTTTTGCAAAGTTTACCACATTGATTGAATACCTCCAAAAATGCAGAAAGTCCATCATAATCAGTTCTGTAAGAGTCGTCCAATGAAGGACTAATCACATATTGCTGTCCAACCAATGCAGCATCTTCAATTGTTAATTTCCATTCATCTGTAAAGTCTTTTTTAATAGGGTCCCAGTGCATTTTTTGCATCACGGTATGCCCGCTAGGCATCTTCATGCCAAGGTCTATCAATATTTTTTTAAATTCCACTGCACTATATCCATAGAATTTACGGTTTACATAATTTGCGTGTTCTACCTGTTTGTACCCCATAGCCGACAAAGCCTTTAAAGTAGTAAGCGGGTCCTTTTTCATGTTTTCTCTAACTGAATAGAGTTGTACACCCAAAATGGTAGCACTTCTATTTTGGGAAAACAAATGACTTGGTGCAATGGCAGCACCCGTTACTAACATTCCAGTTTGGGCAAGAAAGTCTCTTCTAGATGACAGCATGGTTCTTTTTTACAAATATGCACATTCTATTTTGAATCACCTATGCTACTGAAAGAATAGCCGTTATATTTGCTTTGATGCCGAAATGGAAAACCATATCCGCTTGTCTACTGTTTCAATTGTCCTACTTTTTTTTCCCTATTGGATTAAAAGGACAAGAAATTCCAGCCAAACCTGATACTTTTTTTCTAGCAAAAAAAAAGGGACTAGTGGGTTCATTAGCAAAGAGTATTTCGGTTAGTGGCGAACTCCCTATTTCAGCCGATTCAGGGGTTTTGAGAAATGAAGCTTCATTTAGCATTTTCACAGGAAAATCCATCCATGCCATTTATATTCAAAAGCCTGGGTTTAACGGAACGGTCAATGACACAACTAGAATTACAAAGAATATTTTTAATGACTTAGGCAATCGTCTTCACCCTAACACAGCAGATAAAATTATCAGGAGGAATCTATTCTTTAAAGAAGGAGATACTTTATATCCCTCATTGGTTGCCTATAATGAACGTTACTTACGTGATATCAGCTACTTGCAGGATGCGAAAATACTGGTTAGAGAAAATGATGAAAACCCCAATGAAGTTGATGTGATCATATTATGCAAAGACGTTTTCCCCATTGGTGGTAGCGCAGACTTAGGAAGCGAAAAAGTGTTGAATTTTGAAGTGAATGACGACAACCTTGCAGGCAGTGGCGATAGGATTTCTTTTCAAAGTTTAATTGACCTTGATCGAAATCAAAAATATGGTTTTGCCGCATTATTTACTAAGCGAAATTTCAGGGGAAGCTTTATTAATTTTAGTCTTGGCTATAGCAATATCACACCCACTTTTAATAGTGGTAGAAAGGAAGAAACCACTTTTTATATTAGGGCCGACTTGCCCATGGTCAGTCCATATAGCAAGTGGACGGGGAGCTATGAAACTGCTTATAAATACACCACTAATAGATATGTAAGCGACTCCTTATATGAATCTGATTTTAAATACCGTTTTCGAATTGTAGATAGCTGGGTTGGTTATAATATTGGCGCAAAAAAACAATTAACCTCTCAACAAATAGCAAAAAAACTGAAACACTTATTGGCCATCAGAGGAGTCTATAGAATTTACCAAGATATCCCCAAATATTATGTAGCAAATTACAATAGCGATTATTCAGATTTATCCACTGTTTTGGTTTCCTTCAATGTATTTGAACAAGACTATTATCATACCAATTTTATTTATGGATTTGGAAGAAATGAAGATGTACCAGAAGGCTTTTCGATGTCATTTACTGGTGGATGGACTTATCGAAATCAAATTTCTCGACCCTATTTAGGATTTGATTATCAAAGAAATTATTTTAATAATAAAAAGAGCTTCCTCAATTTCATCTTGAGATTTGGTGGCTATTATGACAAAGGCAATATAGAAGATGTCAGCTTTTTAACTGGAGTAGAAACTTTTACCAAACTTAGAAAACTAGGTAGCAGTAAATGGCTATTGCGACATTTTATTAGTGGGAGTTTTACGCAATTAATCAATACTAGATTGAACGATCCTTTGCGTTTATCTAGCATCTATGGTATTCCAGAATTTAATGCAATCCCTTTTCATGCTTCCACTAGAATTACCACTAATGCAGAATCAGTATTTTACAATACTTGGAAATTTGTTGGATTTAACTTTGCTCCATTTGTTTTTGGGAATATCTCTTTTCTAAAAGAAAAAAGAAGAGATCTGTTTACTGGTGACATTTATGCAGCATTTGGTGGCGGAGTTAGAACTAGAAATGAAAACCTTGTTTTTGGAACAATGGAGTTTAGAGCGAGTTATTATCCAAAAGTAACCCAAAATATGAATAATTGGAATGTAACATTCAATACCGCATTACAATTCAAATACAATAGCCAATTGGTAAAGCGGCCCGATTTTGTGATTGTTAATTAACCTGCCATTTATCCATTACCCTATTTATTATCATTTTTTTCTTCTATTTTGCTATTAAATAATTAACCAAATGAAAAAACTATTTTTATTAACCGCCTT
>JANOYH010000099.1:0-5625 GCA_031428775.1 Bacteroidota bacterium | reverse complement strand
CTTTCGTTCAGGTTTCTTCCAGTCTGCCCAAATGCAGTAACGTAGCCTGTTTCGCAGCCACCCGTCTATGTCTCGTAGCTTACCGCTAATACTTGCCTTACGGAAGTAATTCAGCCAGCCCCGACATACTTCTTTTAATATGCTGATAACCTTCATGGATGTATTGTAGTGATTGTTGCACATACTGATATAGCTCACTTTCCTGCAAATGCCTCTTATGCAATTTCTGTTCGTCAGGGCAATCCTTTGCAGTCTGGCTTACTTCAGATACAGCATCGCTGCTGTCACCCTTGCCACTTGCTAAAACTTCGGAACATTAATTCCGCGTTTAAGAGACTTCCACTCTCTGGCGTCTTTTTAAAGAACTTTATTTATCATTCAGGGCACACAAAAAAGCTTCAAGCAATTGGGGCTTGACGGAATAAATCTTTCATCTCCAGTACTAATCCCAGCTCCAGCTTCAGGGCGACCCAACTCGGCTGGTCAGTAGAATGTATCTTCAACTTTAGTAACTTCACTCAGGGTCAGCAAACCAGGCTGAAGGAATTACATACCCTAACTGCTTAAAGCCCTAGACGTTGTGCATCACTTTTTCAGTCATTTTATTATGCAAAAAGAGGGTTTCTAAATATAGAAACTTTGTGTATCTTTTCTAAAAGATTACGCATTGCAATATTTTCAGACACGATTTTTAGAAGAAGCTGATAAATTTATCGCAAGTCTTGATTTAAATACGGCTAAAAAAGTATTCTATAACATTGACCTTGCTGAGAAAACAAATGATCCAAAGCTTTTTAAAAAATAGCAACATGACATTTGGGAATTTCGCATCAGATACAATGGATTACAAATCAGACTTCTTGCTTTTTGGGACAAAACCGATGGAATCGAAACCTTCGTTTTTGCTACGCATGGTTTTATTAAAAAAGTTGATAAAGTACCATCAAATGAAATAAACAGAGCGATTCAAATCAGAATTAAATATTTTGAAAGCAAAAATAAAAAATAGATTATGGCAAAGGCCTCAGTAAAATCCTATTCACTTGCCGAAATGAAGGATAAATACATTGGCAAAGTTGGCACTATTGAAAGAGACAACTATGAATATGAATTAAATATGGACGTTCTCAGCCATATGATTAAAAAAGCTCGACAAGAACGTAATTTGACACAAGAACAATTAGGCAAATTAGTAGGAGTACAAAAGGCACAAATTTCAAAATTAGAAAGCAGTGCTAATAGTGCAACAATTGATACGGTTCTTAAAGTATTCAAAGCTTTAAAGGCCGATATTCATTTCAACGTAACTATTGAAAAAAGCATCTCCAATTGTCGTAGTTCTTGATGGCGAACGCACAACAAAAGCTTGCCAAAAGTTGTGCGGGAGAATATATTATACAACCTTCGGCAAGCCCTGTTCTTTAGCGGTTATTGCAGGACGGACTAAAAATTATCGAACTTGACTAAATGAAAATAACCCAAACTATATTTTTTACACTTATCCTCTTCAGCCAGTCAATAGGTCAAGACATGGCAGAAGTCTAAAGAATACTTGTTATCAATATTAAACTCTTGCTTTATGACAAAATCACAGAAAAAACATAATGCCCAGATTCTAGGGAAAGGAGAAAAGACAATGCTATTCGTTCACGGTTATGGTTGTGACCAAAACATGTGGCGATTTATTACCCCTGCATTTGAAACTTCTTACAAAATTGTACTTATTGATTTGGTGGGTTCAGGCCAATCTGATCTTAATGCCTATGATTTTGACAAATACAATACCCTCCAAGCACACGCAGACGATCTTCTTGATCTTATTGAGGAACTATGCTTAAAAGATGTCGTGTTAGTCGGACATTCTGTAAGTGCCATAATTGGTGCACTAGCCTCCATACAAAATCCTGCTGCATTTGATTGCATCATCATGATTGGCCCCTCTCCCCGGTATATAAGCGACCATTCTTATAATGGGGGTTTTTCGAAGGAAAGTATAGATGAATTGGTGGAAGCCCTCGATTCTAATTACCTTGGATGGTCGAGTGCCATTACCCCTGTAATTATGGGAAATCCTGAGCGGCCAGCATTAGCACAAGAATTAAAAAATAGTTTTTGCCGTAATAACCCCGAAATTGCTAAACATTTTGCCCGCGTAACTTTTTTAGGAGATAATCGAGCGGATTTGGAAAAGGTAACAGTACCTACCCTAATACTTCAGTGTTCGTCAGATGTGATAGCCCCTTTACATGTGGGTATCTATGTACAACAACACATTAAAGAAAGTCAATTAACCCAACTGAAAGCAAAAGGACATTGTCCACATTTGAGCGAACCGGAAGAAACCATTCAGAGCATGAAGAATTTCTTAAGTGCTAGGTAACAAATAATGTATGGAATTAGATTTCAAAACCTTATATCATCATGCACCTTGTGGCTATTTATATACCATGGAGGATGGCACCCTGATAGATGTGAATAATACTTTCTTGGCATTCACTGGTTATTCTCGCGAAGAAATCATTGAAAATAAAAGAATCGAAGACTTTCTTTCCATAGGAGGTAAAATTTACTACGAAACGCATTTTGCGCCCTTGCTGCATATGCAAGGAGAGGTCAGTCAAATTAGTATTGATTTTATTAGAAAGGATGAAACTCGCTTTCCAGTGCTTATCAATGCAATTAAGCAAAGTGCCAATGAGAAGCAGCACAATTATATTCAATTTATTGTGCTAGACATCACACAGCGTAAGCAGTACGAGATGGAATTAATGAACGCTAAAAGAAAATCTGAGGAATTGTTGACGCAACTCTCAAAAGTAAATAAAGAGCTAACAAGCAATATTCAAGTAATTGCAGAACAAAGTCATCAACTAGAAAAACTAAATGCTACTAAGGATAAATTTTTTAGTATTGTAGCTCATGACTTAAAAAGCCCTCTTAATGCTTTGAAGTCGTTCTCAAAATTGTTAATTGACCATTTTGACAATCTTAACAAGGACCAGATTTTGACTATGAGCAAGCAACTTAGCGACTCAGTTGACAGTACAATTAAAATGGCCGACAATCTAATCACTTGGGCGAAGGTACAAATGGGGGACTACCAATTCAATGAAGAGACAATAAAAGTTAAAGACATTTCCTCAAACATATTTGACGTTTATCAAAAGGTAGCATTAGAAAAAGGAATAAATGTAAGTTTCTCGGTTGACGACTCTCTTACCATAATTGGTGACAAAAATCAAATAGAATTCGTAATTAGAAATCTTGTGAACAATGCTATTAAGTTCACTCATAAAAACGGTTTTGTAAGTTTGACGGCTAAATCATTACCAGACGGACTAGTTAAAATATCCGTTTCAGACAGCGGAGTAGGGATTTCTGATAAAATTAAAAGCAAATTATTCTCTATTAGTAAAAAACAAAGCACCAATGGGACAGATGGAGAAAAGGGTACTGGGTTGGGTCTTATGTTGAGTTACGAGTTCATGAAACTAAACGGAGGACAGATTGACATCGAAAGCAGTTTGGGCAAAGGGTCTACATTTCATACTAAGTTTAAAAGTGGACATTAAATAAATGACTGTAGAGAATGCAACTTTGTTTTAATTTCAATTTTTAATGTTGGCATTTTTAACCGCTTTCTTAGCTCCAAAAATTTTGCACGTTTCCATGTACTGCTTAGCATTCCGTAATGCCTAATGCGTACAAAACATAACGGTAAAATGTGCATGGCAAAACGTCGAATAAATTCTGGGTTACTCAAATTCATTTGTTTTTTGCCAGCATTGCTTTTGCCGGAAACAAATATTTACCATTAGGTGTTATGGTTTTAAAATCTCCATTTGTATCTACACCAGCACCGGGTACAATACAATGAAGGTGCGGATGAAGGCTAAGCGCTTGCCCCCAGGTATGTAGAATACAAATCATTCCTGCCTGCAAACCTTTACCCGATGCAAACTGATGGATGGTTTGCCAGGCAGCTTTGAATAGTGAATCGTATACCACCTATGACTGATACAAGGCAAGTGTATTATGAGTATCAGGCAATGTGAACACTACATGAAAATACGGCACAGGCAGTTGGTCGGCAACATTTGTTAGCACTTAATGTACGCAGCTTATGGCTGCCATTAAATAGCCATTCTTGTGGATGTTCCGCTGCTAGGTATTTTTTTAATCCACGAATCAGGTGTTCACTCAATGGAACCATTCTGTCTTTACGCCCTTTGCTTTGTTTGATGTGCAATATTTTTCTGTCGAAGTCCATGTCCTGCAAACGAATACTACGCCATTTAATAAAAATCGCAGGCCATAAACGGTATGTTTGAAATAAGTTTGAGATGGTGTTTTGCTGCGCTGCTGCAACTCGTACAGATAGTCTTTTATCTGATCTTCGTCTAGTTCAGTTGGCAAACATCCAAAGTGAAGTGCCATGGCGGCGATATGCCTGCTGTAGTTATCAAATGTGCATGGACTACGGCCAAGAATGCTAATGTTACGATAATGAGAAAAGGCTACCGAAGGTTTAGTTCAACACCGCATTGCAGCGATTGGGGCTGACGAATAACGTTCTTCAACTGTAACAAATACCCCAGCATCAGTTCCGGCTAAAGGAATTCTAATCGGCAGTAGAATATATCATCTTCTTTTGTAACTTCATTCATCGTCAGATAGCCATGGGCGACGGAATTTTATTCCCCAACCGCTTCAATGTTGAGACGACGTTGGCAGCCACCTTATGGCACATTCATGCTTTAAAAAGTTTATTATGAAAGATACAGAAAAAATTAAGGTTGCTTTGGAAAGATGCAAAAAGGCATTTACCCTGAAACCTGCAATGGGCAGAGATACTGCAGTTTCTAAAGTACGCATGGTGAATGGGCTAACTTGCGAAATAAATGAAGGGAACTGGAAGTTTTCTGTTGATATGCCCGAGGGAATTGGTGGTAACAATACAGCTCCTACACCCGGTGTATATGGAAGGGCAGCTCTGGGTTCTTGCCTCGCTATTGGCTACATGATGAAAGCGGCGGAATTAAGCATCCCAATTAAAAATTTAGAAGTAGAAGTTCAAGCTGATTTTGATGATGGTGCTTTGTTAGGCACGGCAGATAAAAATATTCCTCCAGGTTATCTTGAAGTGCGATATTCTATAACAATTGAAAGCGATGCACCAAAAGAAAAAATCATGCAGATGCTAGATGACGGGGATAAACACAGCCCCTATCTTGACGTGTTTTCAAGAGCACAAAAATGTGTAAGAAAGATAAATATAATCACCTCTAAAATTAATAATTAATGGAACCAGCATTACAAAGACGTGTGCAGCGATATGGATGGGATAAAGCTGCCTCTTATTATGAAAATTCATGGCAACAACAACTGAAACCTGCGCATGATGCTTTGTTTGATTTTGCCAATATTCAACAAGGACAAAAAATTATTGACATTGCCTGTGGCACAGGGCTTATAAGCTTTAGGGCTGCAGCAGCAACTGGCAACAAAGGGTTTGTGCTTGGAACAGATATTTCGGACAAAATGGTTGAGATTGCAGATCATACATCGAAAGAAAATAGCATCGATAATATCAGGTTTGAAAGAATGGATGCTGAAGAATTAAAA
>JANOYH010000098.1:0-9914 GCA_031428775.1 Bacteroidota bacterium | reverse complement strand
AAATACCTCATCAAAGCACTCAATGAAAACAAAGAAAAATACCTAACTGCTCAAAAAATGTTTATCACACAAATCATTGAAGCAGTAATGACTGAATCTAAAACAGAACCACGGTATGGAACGCTGGAGTTAGCGGGACATGTGGGCGGAGATTTTATTTTTATTAAAAAGTAATAACACAAGGGTATATGAATTGCAAAAAAATATTGACATTACTATTGGTGCTAATTTCAATCTTTGATTTGAATGCACAGGATAAAGAAAAAACTAAAAAAGATAAAGCAGATTTTGATGAAGCAATAAAAATTGCCAACAAAGCAGATAAAATATGGGACAAAGGCGACATTTCAGATGCCGAAAAAATGTATTATCTATCATTGAATACATATCCAACTGAATACTTCTTTAGGCTTGTTTCAAAGAAAATAAAAATGGGTGATATTGGTGGGGCAATGAAAGCGAGTGACACTTTGATAAACCGTGTTATGAAAATGGATCAATTATTAAAATATGATCCAAAAAAATATACCATTCGCTATTTTACAACCAATGATTTTATAGATTTCATTCTTAAACAAAGAGCAAGAGAAAATTTTACAGATGGCGATATAAATTCATCGCTTAAAGATATACTATCAATTCATGATAAAGCCAATCTAACTATAGACGATTATGGTTTTCTTGGAGAAGTAGCAATAATGGCTGGTGATTTTAATACTGCTCAAAGTTCCATTGATACTTTATATGTAATGTATAGGGGGAAAAGACTTGTCATGGATTTGCAATTGATTCCACTTTACCTCTCTGCAAAGTTAAGCCTTGCAAAAGGGGAAAATGAAAAGTGCATCAAATTTGCTTTAGAATTAGAAGAAAAAGATAAGGGGCTAAATACTTCATGGAAAGGCATTGCCCGGTTGATGCTTGCAGAAGCTTATATTAATATTGGAAATGTAGAAAAGGCAAAAAATTACTATGAAGCAGCAATCAAACATATTGCATTTACAAGAAACTCACCTGACGTTTCCTATGTAGGTGGACAAATAGCCATTCAAGAAAAAAATTATACTTATGCAATTGAACGCTTCAATGCCTATTTAAGTTATAAGAGTGGTTATCTTAAGAATGGAACAGTGTATGGCAAACAAAGGATCTATACAAAAAGAGCAGAAGCCTATGTGGGTTTGAAAAACTATCTACAAGCAAAACAAGATTTTGAATCAGCTTTAATTTATTATTCTGGTTATGAACCGGCTGTATTAGGTTTAGCTAAACTAGAAGGACTCATTGAAACGGAACGAATTACTGATAAAACACCACCAATTATATCGATTAGCGAACCAACAAATATGCGAGGTCTCAAAATTGTGGTTACTGGTAAAGATGTCTTGATAAAAGGAACTGCACTAGATCCATCTGGTTTGAAATCAGTCAACATCAATGGAAATATTATTTACTCTCAAGAGGATGGTAATTTTTGGGGATCTGTAATGTTATTAGACGGAAATAATAAAATAAAAATCGTTGCAACAGATAAAGCTGGAAATAGCGCTGAACAATTATATGAAATTGAAAAAACTGCCAGTCCCATTTCTACTAAATCCGACATTGTTCCTGTTGAAATAAAAGACGGCAAAAACTATGCGGTTTTTATTGCTAGTCAGAATTATGAAGACCAATCCATCCCCTCACTCGAAAACCCAATCATTGATGCGGTAAAACTTAAACTTACTTTAAAAAGCGCCTATAATTTTTCTGATGACAATATCATTTCTCTGTATAACCCAAGCACAAACGACTTTAAAAAGAAATTTGTTGAACTCAATGAAATGATTCGACCAGAAGATAATTTGATCATCTTTTACGCTGGTCATGGTATCTGGGTAGATAAAGAGAAAAAAGGATACTGGCTATTAACTGATGCCAAAAGAAATGACGTTAATTCATGGCTCCCTAATAAATTGGTGCTTGATATGATAGCAAAATTGCCGGCTAGACACACCTTACTCATCACAGACGCCTGCTTCTCCGGCTCCGTTTTCAAAACACGCAGCATCGGCGCAGATGCTCCACCAGCTGTTAGAGAAATGAGTGAGAAAATTAGTCGTGTTGCCATCACCTCCGGCAACGACACCGAAGTACCCGACCAATCTGTTTTCATGAAATACCTCATCAAAGCACTCAATGAAAACAAAGAAAAATACCTAACTGCTCAAAAAATGTTTATCACACAAATCATTGAAGCTGTTATGACAGAATCAAAAACAGAACCTAGATATGGCACACTAGAATTAGCAGGACACGTGGGTGGGGATTTTATATTTATTAAAAAATAACCATGACTAGAACTAAAGTTTTGCCTTTTCTGAGTTTACTGCTGCTCCCCTGCCTTTCCATGGCTCAATTAATTGGTTCATCTTCAAAGAAAAAAAAGGCTGATGCCGAAGAACCTATTAAATCAACGCTCAATACAGTTCAATATGATCAAGCAACAGCATTGGCAGTTGAAGCCAATAAACAATTGCTAGCAGGCGAAGTTAGATTGGCCGATTCACTTATTAGACTTTCTATTAAAACCTACCCAATCAAATCAGTTTACGAATACGCATCCTCATTATACCGTAGTTCAGATGCTAAAACGGCCAATGAAATAATGGATCTGTTATTTGCGCAACTTGATAAGCAATCCACAAAAAACATTATTGTACAAGAACAAGTTGCATCTAAATATGTTGACGGAAAGGGCGTATTTTCCTTAATAGAAAAAGACATCGATAGAGCAAAAATAATTTTTGGCACTTTAGCATTTCAAGTGAATCAGGAGTTTGGCGACTACAAAAGAAAAATACAAATTCTTGAAACACTAGCTCTATTAAATATTCAAAATACCAGTACTACTTTTAAACCAGATTTAGAATATCTCCAATTTGAGAACTACAAATGGATACTGCCTTTAGAAACAAAAGATTATGCAAAAGCCATTTTAATTCTAAATCAAATTCCAAAAACTCAATTTTTTTCTGATGATATTAGAAATACCTATTTAGCACAAGTTTATTTTGAAAGTGGCGATTATGAAAATGCTTTCAAATTTGCAGAAAAATTAAAAGGATATCACACTAACACAAAATACTATTTCAGTTTTAAGATTTATGCGTTGAAGGGGGATAATGAAAAGTCGATGGTGAATTTTGAAGAGTATAGAAAGTTTTTGAAAAAGACTTATACTAATGATATCATCCCGAATGAAATGTATTATTATCTATCAGTGATTGATCTGAACAAAAAGAATTATCAAAAAGCCTTGGTAAATCTTGATAGCACATTGAATGTAAGAATAGTTCAATACAGCAATGGTGCTTTGGTTGACAGATGGAAAATATTCAAACTAATGGGCGATGCTTACACTGGATTGGAACAATATGAAAAAGCCAAAGACAATTACAATATCGCTTTACTAACTAACCCAGACTTCGAACCAACAAGAGAAGCCATTGTAAAATTAGAAACAATTATTGGTACTACTATTTCAACCGATAAAACCGCACCAGTAATCAATCTCTTGGAACCCGCTCCTACAAGGGGTTTGAAAGTAACCACGGTTTCTTCCAATGTGTTAATCAAAGGAATTGCCAATGATATCTCTGGCATTAAAGAAGTGAGTATCAATAATAAGGTTGTCTATGCACAAAAATCGGGCGACTTCTGGGGAGAAATTCCCCTAAACGAAGGGATGAATAAACTCACCATCACCGCAACTGATCTTGTGGGCAATAAAGCTGTTCAGGTTTTTGAAGTGGAAAGGATTGTTGCCAAACCCGTCATAGCAAACACCAACGAAGTAATTATACCAGTAGCTGAAAAAATAGGCAAAAATTTCTGTCTACTCATTGGCGCACAGAATTATAGCGACATCAATATTCCCTCACTCAGCAACCCCATTGCAGACGCCGTTAAACTAAAACTGATTTTAAAATCTACCTACAATTTCACTGATGAAAATATTGTGCAACTCTTTAACCCAGGACTAGACGACGTAAAACGCCAACTCTTAGAACTAACCAATCAATTGCAACCCGAAGACAATCTCTTGATTTTTTATGCTGGTCATGGGATCTGGGTTGAAAAAGAAAAGAAAGGCTATTGGCTGATGACTGACTCTAAGAGGAATGATGTGAACACTTGGCTACCCAATAAAACCGTACTTGACCTCATTGCAAAAATCCCCTCTCGACACATGTTGTTGATTACCGATGCTTGCTTCTCCGGTTCCGTTTTTAAAACACGCGGATTAAAAGATGGTGCACCTAAAGCAATAATGGAGATAGATGAAAAAATTAGTCGCATTGCCATCACATCCGGCAACGACACAGAAGTACCCGATGAATCGGTGTTCATGAAATATTTAGTAAAAGCATTGAGCGAAAACAAAGAGAAATACCTAACCGCTCAGAAAATGTTCATCAACCAAATTCTAGAAGCAGTATTGACCGAAACAAAAACCGAACCGAGATATGGAACATTGGAACTAGCAGGACATATCGGTGGAGATTATATATTCATCAAGAAATAAAGGTTCCTTATATTTAAAAAAAATCGGATTGACACCAAAAAGAAAATGGACCATCAGTTTTGCACACGCCTTCTTATTGATGGCATTCTCAACGCTATGGCTGAATTCGAGTTTTACCTATGGTGATGAAAAGCTATTGGTTCAATGGTCGTCTATTTTCAAACGAGTGGTGCTTCAAATAGACGAAGACCCGCCTAAAAAGGATTTTGTTTTTATCAACCTTGCTTATGACAAAGCACTCATTCCAAGAGAAGAAGGTACGGGTAAGGAAGTAATTACAGACCGACAATTATTGGCAGATTTTTTTCTGGTCTTAAAAAAATACCAAGACAGCGTCAAATACACCATTTGCGATGTGCTGTTAATGGGTAACTCAACCGCTGATAGCGCCCTACAATCTTCTGTTAATGGTATAAAGAAAATTGTTTTTCCAACCCAATTGAACGATTCAGGAACAACCGATCTTTTGGCCATTCAAGTTCCTTCGGCTATTGCAGATTATGAAATGGTGAATGGAGGATTTCTAAAATTCAAATTGTTTCAAAACAAAAATGTGCCTACCCTTCCTGTTTATTTATATCAGGAATATACTGGCAAAAAAATAGACCATCGCTTTGGATGGTATTTTCAAGGATACAGACCAGTGATGAACTCCTTGATCATTGATTACCAAATTCGCGCCCACGAACTGTTAGACAAAATGGAATATCCGGTAATCAATCTATCGGAACTGATGTTATTACCAGAAGAAGTAATTGCAGAAGAATTTCTGAAAAACAGGTTTGTGATTATGGGAGATTTTAATAATGATACCCATTCAACCATCTATGGAAGCACACCCGGTACTTTGATTTTGCTGA
Source organism: Bacteroidota bacterium (assembly GCA_031428775.1). GTDB lineage: Bacteria > Bacteroidota > Bacteroidia > Chitinophagales > Chitinophagaceae > Sediminibacterium. The sequence goes on along the minus strand of JANOYH010000098.1, from coordinate 4,484 downwards.
ATGTATTCCTAAGCCTAATGGACGGACAGCATATCATCAGTTTCTGGTGGTGGCTATTTCTTTTGATAGGCTATACTGTCTTCTCCAGAAGAATGTTGTTTCCAGAACCAGACCCTATTACACATAAATATGTCAATTTGATTGGCCCTCTTTTAAAAAGCGCTACGTATCTTTCCCTATTGTCCATTATATCTTATCTACTATTCAAACAACATATTCAAGTAATGGTACTAACATTGTATATGAATGCGCTTCGCTTTATCATTCAACTCAAAAAAAGCGATTGGCATTGGAAGCAATTGACCAACTGGTTCCTTGAATTACGTGAAACCTATTTTAATTTTAAATGATGAAAAAAATAATTCTTGCATTGTTGTTATTCCCCTTATTTGCTCTTGCACAAAGCGAGCAATACTATGTAACTTTTGTAAAAGGCGTAGTGGTTTTACAAAGAACCAAGCAGCCTTTAAAGCCGGGCGACAAACTTTCTTCCGACGATAAACTTCAATTCAAAGACAAGACTTGTAAGCTTACTTGTATTAGTCCGGGTAAAGGCCGTTTTGAAATCAGTGCCGACCAAACAAAACCAAATAGCGATGGAGAACTATATGCCGTATTAAAATCGAATCTCCTACCAGTAGCTAATACGTATCATTTAAGTACACGCTCTCTCATGTTTGAGGGATATGAACCCAAAACATATTTTAGATCTGAAGAAACACAAAACAGAATACTCTTGTTAACAGACCAAGCATTACCCATTGTTTCCAGTTACAAAATAGCTTCGGGCAATTTTTTCTTTGTACAATATCAACTGAATGGAAAAACCATCACCAAAAAAGTGGAACATACTGATAAAGGTTTACTATTCATACCAGCATTGTTTGAAGATGCATCCGGTACAATACATACAGAAAAAGTAATGCTTTGTTATCAATCAAAAGAAACAGGCACGGCTAGGTCAACCGTTTTAGCTGAATTTATTCCTGTCTTAGTTTCATCAACAAGTATTAAAGAACAAATAGCCTTAGTTTCTAAATACACGGTGTCGACCGACAAAAAAATTCGCAACACCGAAATCGCCAGTCATATTTTTTCCAACTATGGCAAAATTGGTTTAGAAGAACTAGCCAACCTATCGCAATAGCAAATCAACTAATAAAATTTAGAAATCAAAGAAATGATCGCCCTAATCGCTTTAGTAAAACTTTATAGCAAAGCCACCCAAGCAAAAACAGCCTTAGATTGAGAGGCATCATTGGCTGAGGTGGCAAGCGCATGCGATGCCAGACAAAAACACGCTTTAGCGTTTTTGTCAACTGCCAATGCAGCCACGAAACTAAGGCTGTTTTTGCGATGCGGTTGCTACTCAAAAAATGCTAAATAAACCTATAATTTATTGGCTTTGTAAATTTTTACAACCCCGTCGTTCTCACTACTCACCACAATCAAACTCTGTTGAATAGGACTTTTGCTAGCAGATATAAATAAAACCCCTTCAGGAGCGTCTCCCGTTTTAAACATTTTGATGAAAGATGGTTTTGTTGGATCAGTTACATCATACACAGCCACCGCATCTACTCTTTCCATACCTACATAAGCCACCATTTTATTTCCAACCCTACCAATAGTGATGGCTTCTGCTTCCACCGATTTATCGTCGCTACGAGCGTCGTCATAAACACCCAATTCTTTTGCTTTAATATCCAATTCATTCTTACTATCAAAAACTTGAGCACCAGTGCTAGCATTCCAAATACTAAAAGACCTTGAACCTAAACTATACAGTGCATCAAAGTCACCATCGTTATCCGTATCGCCTAGTGTAGTAGTTACATTTAATCTACCCAACTGTGCATCTGTTTTCAAGGTAGCACCATTAGGAAATGCAGTAGCATCTAATGTTAAAGTACTTACCCTTTTCATTTCAGAAAAACCTGTATACTCCCTTGAGTCACCCTCATTGGCGGTAAACAAATAACGCACGCCACCATAAGTCATATTGGCAATGGCATCGGGCATATACATTCCAAATACTTTCCAAGGATTTAATACCGCTACTGCATTATCCTTATCACTCATATCAGTTGCGTTTATGGCTAAGCTATAATCTTTAAAACCAAGTGGAGTGATTTTGGTAAAAGTGGCGGTTTCAATATCAAGTTCTGCAATTCCGTTGTTCTCCTGCAAAGTAACATAAGCTGTTTTATTATCATCAGAGATGGTAATGTACTCTGGTTCAATATCAGTTAAGAAATTTTTGCCTGGTCCAAAAATTCTAAACCCTTTTGCCGCTAGCGTAGCAGCTTGAGCACTCAGTGCCGAAAAATTAATGGTCTTAACGGAATAATTATTTTGTACATCAATGATAGAAACGGTTCCTTCAGGGTCCACTGTATACGCATCATTGGGTTCGCCTTCATTAGCGGTAAGAATATAACGACCATCTGCACTAAATACCACCATATCAGGCAGAGAGCCAACAGTTATTTCTTTCACAACTGCATAGGTACTGGTATTAAACACCACTACTTTACCCGCAGCTTGTTTATTGGTAGATTCAATAGCTGCAGCAAGCAAACCATTGTTTACATCCACACTATTTACATATCCGCCAAAAGGCAACATGCTAATAGAATATACTACTTTAACACTAGCAGGATTGGCAATGTCAATTACATCAATCTTGTTTTCCGTACCATTATTAACAGCAAACAATTTTTTTGTGATCGCGTCGTAGGTAGTAATCTCGGCTGATCCTAAACCACCTAGACTAATAGAAGCTATTTCAGTATAAGTAGCTAAATCTTCGTTAACTGTTTCATCCAAAGATGGCACTGTTTCAGTTTTTTTACAAGCAAAGATTGCTAATGCAAGCAGAACAACAAATCCTTTTCTCATTTTCGTTTTTTTTGGAACCCCGAAAGTAGAATGGCATTGTTACGCTATTGTGAACTCATCATTAAGAAAATGTTTTCTACTCACAGCTTGTATCTGCTTCGAGGCTGAATTGGGCACTGCCAAATAATACTGCTACGCAACTTATTTGGCTGCCTGCGCATTCGCTGGGCACCGCACCCAATAAGGCCTCTCAGCAGACACAAGCTGCTCGTTCATGTCTATACGGAATTAAGATAGATGTATCGTATACCAAAGCAAGAACAGCCTTAGATTGAGAGGCCTCATTGGCTGAGGTGGCGAGCGAATGCGATGCCAGACAAAAATATGCTTTAGCATTTTTGTCAACTGCCAATGCAGACTCGAAACTAAGGCTGTTCTTGCTAAGCGGGTGCCGTCAAATTAGCTTTACCAAAGCTTGCTCCAGCATTCCCAACATCTCATCAATTTCTTCTTTTTTGGAAGTACCCACACTCAAGCGATACCAAGGATTATGAGCCCCTCCACCAAAAGCAGAGAATGGCACCACAGCTAATTTTGCTTCAGAAAGAATATAAGAAGTAACATCCATTTGTGTATTAAGCAATTGACCCTCAGCTGTTTTCTTACCCCCTAAATCAATCTTAATAGTTAAATAGATAGCCGCTTGTGGTGATATGGCATCAACAGGATATCCTTTTAGTTTTAAGGAAATAAAGCCTTGGTAGATTCTTTGTAAACGCTCTTCCACCTCTGCCTTAAAATCAACTAGGTATGCTTCAATGGCATCATTCTGTAATAAGTATTTTGCTACAGCTTTTTGTTCTGCCATAGGTGCCCAAGCACCCAGATGACTCAAGATTGCTTTCATTTTAGCAATGATGGTTTCTGGTCCTAGTGCCCATCCAACACGCACGCCTGTTGCAGCAAACACTTTAGAAATGCCGTCCACAAAAACGGTGTATTCTTTCATGGCTGGTCGCAAGCTTACCGGATTATAATGCTTGGTATTACCAAAAGTGAGTGTCCAATACATTTGATCAAACATTAGGTAACATTTCTTTTCATCCGGTCCACGTAAAGCATTTTCTGCTAAAATCAAATCGCAGATTTCTTCCAAAGCATTTTTAGAAAGCGTAGTACCTGTTGGATTCTGCGGCGTACATAAACATACCAGCGTAGCACCTTTAATTGTTGCTTTAACGGCTTCTACTGTTGGCATAAAATCATTCTCAACACTACACTCAATCACACAATGTTCCCCATCAGTCATGTGTGCATAGTGGTTGTTGTTCCATGAAGGCACGCCATAAATCACTTTATCACCTTTGTCAACGATGGCCTTAAAAATGGTATAGATCAAGGGCCTGCCACCGGAAGCAATTTGTATTTCATTGGGAGCATAATCCAATCCTTCCCAATGCTTTAAAAAGGTCGACACCGATTTTCTTAAGTCCAGATTACCTTCTGCAGCTGGATAATTGGTATGACGTTCTTGGTATGATTGAATGATTAATTCTTCTAATTCTTTGGGAATAGGAAAAACTTGAGGATCAAAATCTCCAATCGTAAAATTGTATATTTTTTCTCCAGCGCGAATGCGTTCA
>JANOYH010000097.1:0-6840 GCA_031428775.1 Bacteroidota bacterium | reverse complement strand
GCATTTTCTGAATTATCGGGAGTTGTTTTGTGCTGAACCAGTTCATTGGTACTTGTGCGGTGAATATTTGAGAAAGGACTTTTGAAAAGGTACCAAAAGCTTTGTTTTATCTATCCATTCAGGGAACCGCAGGTTACTATGTTCCAATAAAAGAAAGGGTATAGATACTAGTATCAGTTTCACCCAAACAGGCACTTGTATTAAATAAAAAAGTCCTACCCGATGCAAGTTCAGCCAGTCAATAATCAGCACCGTAAAGGTTGCCCATAGGATGTTGATGATAACAAATACTATATGAAAAAGAAAGTTATGTGCTAAATGTTGTGGTCTATTTCGGAAATTAAACTGTGTATGGAATAGGTGTTCCAGACAATAAAACGAACAATTGCTGACATATTCAGATTAGTGCAAGTTATGTATCAGCACTATTTCTAGGAGTTTTAATCCAACTTGCTTTTTGGGAAATTGAGTATTAAATATTCAAAGATTTTTCTTATTGTTGTTATTGATTGCTTTGGCAAGTTGTGCCAGTGTTTTCAACAAAACATTCAGTCAGAATCTTGCTGATAAATACAATAATATTTCATATATCATCGGCATACTTGGTTTTAGTTCTCTAGTAAGCTATGCTTTCACCTATTTATATGCTTCAATGATTACTTGGACTGGAAAATGGTTGAAAGGGCGAGCAAGTACCGTTTCTATTACTAGGGTTCTTGCTTATGCACAAATTCCAATAGCTTCGATGCTACTTTTTCAAATTCCCTGTTTATGCTTATTTGGTTTAGCTGTTTTTAAATCAAATACAAATTTTATCCAATCAGAAGCCTTGGGTATTTTTGTGTCAACAATTTGGTATTTGCTGATATCAGTAATGGGGATTTGGTCTTTTGTAATAGGTGTAATTGGTCTATCGGAATTGCAAAATTTTTCATTATGGCGCAGTTTCTTGAAATATATACTTCCTTTTTTGATTATCATGAGCATCATTGTAATTCCAATAGGTTTGTTAACTTGGATAGCATTTTCTGAATAAGTGATCAATTTTTAGATTTATTGTTCGTTTAGATATAACGGTAAGATTATCCACCGTTACACTTTATTGGTAGCACTATTTTGCAGTTTTTAGTTTTTCAAAACTCTGGTGTTCGGTCTCATTCATTTTCCTAGCATTTGTTTGAATGGAGCCATGATTGTTTTTCTTTGGCTCTTCAAAAAAAAATACAGAGTCAATTTTTGCATAATAAAGCCTAATTCCTCTGCACTTTGTTGTTGTTTCATATTCATAAACAAAAGTAGGTAGCCCCCTTGAATTACAGTCACAGTTCAGAAAATTAGCTAAAGCAGATTGTTTATGAAAGTTTTTGATGTATTTGATTCTTTTGTCGCCAAAATTGTCTTTATCCCCTGTAACTAAATAATACTTGTTTTCGGCCTTGTTCCAAGTATATCCATACATAAAAGCCTTACAACTAAAAAAAGATAGCAATACAAGGAAACCCATTAGTTTGGTAATACTGTTATTCATTAATATGGGTCTTTTTAATTAAATTGTGAAGTTAAACTTGCAGCAATATTAAATAGAAATTCATGAAATCAGATTATGAAATAGCGCAGGAAAATACCATGCAATTAATTAGTGATGTGGCCATTAAAATGGGTCTGCCAGATGCCCTCATTGAACCATACGGTAGATATAAAGCAAAGATCAATATCAGTACATTTGACCAAGATAAAATCAACCAATCAAAACTTATTTTAGTTACTGCCATAACACCAACTAAGGCTGGTATTGGCAAAACAACTACTTCAGTAGGATTAGCAGATGGATTAAATATATTGAATAAAAAAGTAGTGCTTGCCTTGCGAGAACCCTCACTGGGGCCATGTTTTGGCATGAAGGGTGGAGCTGCCGGTGGTGGCTACTCACAGGTAGTACCGATGGAAGACATCAATCTGCACTTTACAGGCGATTTTCATGCTATTACGTCAGCCAATAATATGCTGGCTTCGCTGGTTGATAATTTCAGATTTTTTAACAGGGGAAAACCAGAAGGTATTAAAACCGTTTTGTTGAAAAGATGCCTCGACGTGAATGATCGGGTTTTGCGAAAAATAGTAACCGCCTTAGACGTACCTAATAATGGGATTCCTTCAGAAACGGGTTTTGTCATAACGGCTGCAAGTGAATTGATGGCAGTGCTTTGCCTTGCCAATGACTTAGAAGACTTACGCAAAAGAATTGACGCCATTTTACTTGGTTTTACCTTTGCTGGTGAACCTTTTACCACCAAAGACCTAGGTGTAACAGGCGCAATTACTGCATTATTAAAGAACGCATTGTTGCCCAATCTCGTGCAGACACTAGAAGGATGTCCCGCAATTGTTCATGGCGGTCCTTTTGCAAATATTGCCCATGGATGCAATTCTATTATCGCTACCAAAACAGCCATGCAATTTGGCGATTATGTAGTAACTGAAGCAGGATTTGCGAGCGATTTGGGTGCTGAGAAATTTTTTAACATCAAGTGTCGTCAAGCCGGTTTACAACCCGCGATGAGTGTGCTCGTTGCAACATCGCAAGCATTAAAACTGAGCGGAGGAAGTGATGAAACCAACATGATGTTTCCGGATATTGTCATACTTACTAAAGGACTCCGAAATCTGGAAAAACATATCAACATTTTAAAATCATTTGATCAAAAGGTATTAGTAGTGCTGAATCGATATCATTTTGATACGAATGAAGAAATCGATTTTTTAAGAAACTGGTGTACTAGTAAAGAAGTATCCTTTGCTGTAAATGACGCATTTAAAAATGGCGGTGCTGGTGCTATTGAGATGGCTAAAGCAGTTATTGACATCTGCCAAAACCCTTCTCCCCCACTAAATTTCACTTACGAGTTAACGGATGGTATTGAGACAAAAGTCAGAAAAATTGTTACCACCATTTATGGAGGTAAAGATGTAGTCTTTTATAAAAAGGCGCAAGACATGCTGAAGAAAATCAAGAAACTAGGCTTGGAACATTTACCCGTATGCATGGCTAAAACACAGTATTCCTTTACTGATACGCCAACTGTAAGTGGGTTAGATGGCAATTTCAATATTGACGTTGAAGACCTTGTCATCAGCAGTGGCGCTGGTTTTATAGTGGTGGTATGTGGTGAGATGATGCGGATGCCCGGTTTACCAAAAGTACCTCAAGCCAATTTTATTGATGTTGTAGATGGAAAAATTGTTGGAGTTAGTTAATCAATATTGATAGTTAAAATAGTCAATATCAACATACCCTTTTTCACCCATCCTATTGTAATTAAATATACCAATTCTATCACCTCTGTAACTTCCCCACGTTAATTGTGATGAAGTACCAAAGGCAATATAAGTTTTGCCATCTATGCTATAGAAATAATTGTTAATCCCTTGATAGTTCCAAGTAGATTGAAGCCAAATGGATTTACCTTCAATTAAAATCCCCACAGAGTCTTTGTTGTTGGAATGATACACTAGATAACGTTTATCATTTTCCTGTTTGATACCTATTGAGCTAATAGATTTGGTTGAAAAATGTGTTAGTCCAGCATATTGTCCAGTAGACATTCCATGTATATCAAGTTTAACAGTAGCTACATTTTTAACTGTTCGCATACTTCTTTGTGTAATTGTATTTCCAGCTCTCAGTAATATATTATTGTTATTACTGCTATTGATAGGTGTAAATGCATAGAGTCGAAGGAATCCTTTTCTTTCGGTCAATGACCATTTATCATTAAGAGGTTGATAGTTCCACTCCCATTGTGGTTGCAAGGATAAATTATTAAAATTGTCGCTTGTCTGAATTCTTAACAATGGTTTTTTAGCGTTGATAGGTTTTTTACTAGACCAAACCATATTACCAATGGTATCTGAACCTACCTCACCAATAATTGGCCAACCATTGATCCAAGTAATAGGCAATAAGCTTGCAGCCCTCCCTTCCCAGTCGCCTGTACCATGATGCGTTAAGAACCACCATTCTCCATTAGTTAATTGGATTAGCCCACCTTGGTTCGGTTCTTTATCTAGTAATTTATTTACATGATTTAACTGTTTTATTTCCCAGGGCCCATAAATATGCTTCGAGCGTTCCATCATGATAACGCGGCCTTCTTTTTTTACTTCACTGAAATAATGATAATATAGTCCGTTGATTTTATACAATTTATTAGCCTCACTTCCATTTGATAGATGAATAATGCTATCAGATTCCATTATCAAACTTTTCCCATCTGGATTCATTTTAAAAAGGTGGATATTGTATTTTTTATTGGTTTTGCTATCTAGTGCAAAATTGGTAGCAATAAAATAAAGCTGCCCATCATCATCCCGGAAACTGCTACAATCATCCCATCCCGAAACATTCCATACATGATGTAAAGGTTCCCATGGTCCTGCTGGATTTGTTGCCGAACTCATAAAGAACCCATCATCTGGAGTGCCAAAATAAACCCAGAACTTATTTTGATCATAGCGAATAGATCCAGCCCAAATACCTTTGCCGTAATGATTCATCCTATTCCAGTTTAGCTCCTGGGAAATGCTTGTAACATCATTTACAACATGACCAATGATTTCCCAATTAACAAGGTCTTTGGAATGAAGCACTACCATACCTGGTGAAAACTGTAATGTGGAAGATATGGCATAAAAGTCGTCACCAACTCTAATAGCATCTAGATCACTATAGTCGGCTGGAAGTATAGGATTGTAATAGGTTTTATTGCCTTGGTCGCCCCATTTATCAGACATTTGGCTAAACGCAAATAGGCAAATCATCTGTAAACAAATAGTAGCAGTTATGCTTTTTATTTTATTCAATAATAGCGAGATAAAAACCATTTGCTTATTTTTTTAGTCGATACTTTTCTGGTTTTGTACCAGTGCGTTCAATTATTTTTCTGGCTTCTAAACCAAGCTTTACTTTTTTCTATTGGTGCAACCAATAAATAAGCCTTAGGAAGGGCTACTTGAATGATTTGTTTAGAAACCATTTCTAAATTGAAGATTGTCCATCCTTGTTTCCCCCATGCTCCTGTAGCTGGCATAGCAAAAGTTGGGCGAATCTGACAATAAATTGATTGATCAATTTCAGGAAGTTTTATTGCAACTTGGTTTTTCAACTCATACAAAGTAGCGAATATTTTTTCCTTAATTCTAAATGAGGCTTTGTTAAAATGTGGTTTCTCATCTACCAGATCAAATTGAAGCGCAAGTTTTCGGAATGTTGCATATGTCATAGTATTTGCATTTAATACGCTAGTAAAATTTCAAATAATTCTTTCAAATTCATGACATCATAAATTATGGTAGTTTGATTTTTAAAGAGGCTTCAATCATTCCTTTCAATACTTTCAGGTCAATATCCTCTAATTTATTGATATAGATACAGCCAACTCCAGCCTTATGTTTACCTAATTTTTCAAGAACTGTTGTTTGTTCTTTCAAATTTATCATCAAGTGCAAAGATAGATTTGTTTTGCGTGGAGCGAATCCTATCAATAGCCAATCCACTTCTCTATTTGTAGCCGGGCTTTTATACCTTTTAATTCCAAAACCAATAATTGAGTTACTCCATAAAATAGGCTCTTCACCAGATGCTTTTTTCATCATCTCTAAAAGCACAAAACTGTCTTTCCGCTTTTGTTCATTGGGAAGATTATTGAAAAAGTCTGCAACACTAGCGATAGTTGGTTTTGTTTTTATTACAGCTAGTTTAGATTTTTTTTCTGCCATATGTAAAGTTTTATTAATTTATTTTTAATACAACTGATTTGGCGTTTTGTTTTTTCCCTAGCAAAACAAAAGGTATCCAGACCAAGGAAAAAGCAATAAGACCTTTGGCATTGGCATAAACGTCTTCCTTGTCAAACTTACCATGAATTCGTTTGTGGAAGAAATGGTTGGAATATTCCTGCGCATATTCAATAGCTACCCCAAAAAAGAAGAGGATCAAAAAGATGAATAAATGGCGATGAAATTTTGATTGAGAAAACAACAAATTCAAGAATGCAGCAGCCATGAAATAAAAAATTGTGTGCAGTTCTTTGTCCATACGGTGAAAAACTGCAGGAAGTTTTAACATGAACCCAAAAATGGAACAGCTTACAAAAAGGATGGTTAGCAGTAATTTTGTTTGGGATGTTAAAATAAACTTCATCTATAAAATTTATATTTCAAAATTGAATTAGATCCAGCCAATTTCTTTTACAGTCATGTCTGTTTCTACATTACCTGTATGTTGTGTTGCCTTTGGTTCAAAGAGTAGGTTAAATACAATCTCTCCGTTTGTATGAGGTCTATGTTCTACCCCTTTAGGAACTATTAGAATTTCACCTTCTTTTATTTCAACGGTTCTACCATCTCTAAAGTCCATTAAAAGTGTGCCTTTGAAAACCATAAAAAGTTCATCCTCATTTTCGTGACTATGCCAAACAAAATCATCTTTCAGCTTACACAGTTTCACATATTGGCCGTTGAGTTCGCCTATGATATGCGGCGTCCATTGTTTTTCAAAAAGGGAAAACTTTTCAGCTATATTAATTGATTTAATTTCAGTCATTTGATTGAATTGATTGTTGTTTAGGAATGTAAAATAAAATCAGAAAAACGACATTTCAAAAAAGCTAATCGCTGGAAGTTTTTTGACGCATTCGTTTCGGACCATACCAGAGCCAAAATCCTGTGATGGTAAAAATCAATAAAGCAATTCCCAAGATTGAAGTATAAACCAATTTGGTTTGACCATTGCTTGTTTTAAAATAGAAGTCCAGGATAGAACCATCATGGATCTTTTCTATA
>JANOYH010000096.1:0-2488 GCA_031428775.1 Bacteroidota bacterium | reverse complement strand
CAAGCTTTAAAAAACTTACCCGGTATTACCACCGGTCAAGATGGTAAAGTAGCATTGAGGGGGAGCGATAAAGTAGCCATTTTGATAGATGGCAAACAAACAGCGTTAACAGGATTTGGTAGTCAAACTGGTTTGGATAATCTTCCAGCATCTGCCATTGAAAGAATTGAAATCATTAATAACCCTTCTGCAAAATATGACGCAAACGGCAATGCTGGCATCATTAACATTATTTATAAAAAAAATAGGCAGGATGGTTTTAATGGCAAAATAGGGTTAACAACAGGATTAGGTGCATTGTGGAAAAAAAAAGAAAGCCTACCCAAAATACATGCACAATATCAAGCAACACCTAAATTTAATCCTTCACTTTCGTTAAATTTTCGAAAAAATAAAATCAATGCCTTTGTGCAAGCCGATTGGTTATATACTGAAACATTGAATAAAAATGAATTCGTTACTAGATCTTATGATGATGGCACAATAATTAATCAGCAAACCATAAGAAATAGGAACACACATTTTGTTACCACCAAAGCCGGTATTGATTGGAATATCAATAGTCAGGATATGCTATCAGTTTCTGGTTTGTTTGGCATTGAAAAAATAATTGACCATGGCGAACAAATCTTTTTTAATAAAGATTATTCAACAAGACTACGCCTTTGGCAATTTTTGGAAGATGAACTTAAAACTACCGTAGTAGCATCTACAGCTTATCAACATAAATTTAAGCAAGCTGGACACGTTTTAAATATTGGGTTCAATTATACGTTTCACAGGGAAGACGAGAAATATAATTTTGTAAATACTTTACCTTCCTATATAGGGTTAGATTCTTTTAAGTTATTATCGGATGAACACGTTGTAGATGTTAATGCAGACTATGTAAAGCCCTTAAAGCATGGAAGAATTGAAGGCGGTTTAAAGTTTCGCTATCGGGATATTCCTACTAATATGCAATTTAAGCCAGGGCTAAATTCACCATTAGATACCAATGCAGGCGGTGCTGCTACTTACAGCGAAATTATTCCGGCCATTTATGGTAACTATGTGTATGAAAGTGATAAAATAGAAGCTGAAATTGGGTTAAGAGTTGAATATGTAGATTTACAGTATAAAGTCAACTTAAACCACAACACCTATAAAAGTGACGGCTACAATTATACACAGCCTTTTCCAAATGTAAGATTGGCCTATAAGTTAAACGAACAAAATAAACTATCACTATTTTACAACCGAAGAGTTGACCGGCCCAATGAAGTAGAAATCCGTATATTTCCAAAATATGATGATGCAGAAATTATTAAAGTTGGTAATCCTGGACTGCGACCACAGTTTACCAACTCTTTTGAAATGGGATATAAAACAAATTTTAAAAAGGGATATTTCTATTCAGCCTTATACCATCGTAGCACTCAAGGAACTATCACCAGAATAGCCACACAAGTACCATCTAGTGTATTCATTTATGCAGTATATCAAAATGCAGGGCATAGCAGCAATACCGGTGTAGAGATTGTTTTGCAACAAGACTTTTCAAAAGTATTTTCATTTAATACAAATGTTAATATCTACCATAATATCATTGATGCGTTTACTATACAAAACAAATACCCAGTTGTTTCTACCTATACTGCGGATAAAGAGACAATGACTTCAGGCAATATTAAACTAAATGGAAATTTTCATTTGCCCAAACAAATAGAAATCCAAGTTACCAGCATTTATTTGGCCCCAGACATTATTCCACAAGGAAAAATAGGAACCAGGTTTTCAGTTGATTTGGGTATCAAAAAACAAATCCAAAAAAGTAAAGGAGAGCTTTTTTTTAATGCCAGCGACATTTTTAATACACTTTATATCAATAAAGAATTAATTGGCAAAGGATTCACCCTAACTAGTACTGACTATTACGAAACACAAGTGTTCAGGTTGGGTTATAGCTATAAATTTTAAAATAATCTTTTTGCCCACCTATCAAAGCATTTGGTAAAAAAGGGTTATTTCACCCTCTTTTTTACCGTCATTTTCCCGACAAATAGGGTTTTTATCCCCGCGAAATGAATATTACTTTTATCTCGAACAAGAAATAATCAAATTGTACAATAGGCATTTGCAGTATATGCATGTAAAAAAACCGCTGAATATTTAAACCATGGCGTAAGACAGGGAAAAACTTTAAAATCAGATAAAATGAAAAATTATATTTCACTCTTTTTTATAGCTTTGATAATTTTGTCATCTTGTAAAAAAGATTTAAAAATTATAGACAATTTTGACAATAATAGCATACTGATGAAAGCTGAATTAGAACTGAAATCAAACATGTCAGTGGATGATTATTCAAAACTTAATTTTCAAAAATCAGTAGAAATTAAATATTTAACAAAATCAATTGGGATTAGAATACCAGATAGAAGTAATTCAAATAAAGAATTGTATTTCGGTGTAATGAATGATAAAGTTACCTATAATTGGGTTGAGC
>JANOYH010000095.1:0-2085 GCA_031428775.1 Bacteroidota bacterium | reverse complement strand
ATTATCAAGATCGAATATTAGGTAGCCAATCCCCAAATTTCAAAAAAAGTTTTGAGTCCAACCAATTAATAGGTGGCGATGTGCTTAATAAAACCATTATGTATGTATCCGCTATCATGGAAACAAAAAGTTCGATGGGCGTCATTGTTGCTGCTCCAACTGCTGGCTCATGTGGCGGTTTACCCGGGGTAGTCTTTGGCACTGCACATAGTACCCAAAAAAAAGAAGAAGACCTTATAAAAGCCATGCTATCTGCAGGTTTGATTGGCGTTTTCATTGCAGCACATGCTACGTTTGCAGCTGAAGTGGGTGGTTGTATGGCAGAAACAGGATCAGGAGGAGGCATGGCCGCTGCTGCATTAGTTGAAATGAATGGAGGAAGTTTGGAACAATCTATTGCTGCTGCTTCAATTGCCCTTCAAAATTCATTAGGAATTATATGTGACCCTATTGGTAATAGAGTTGAAGCACCCTGTCTAGGACGTAATGTAATGGCAGCAACTAACGCCATATCATGTGCTAATATGGCTTTATCAAATTATGAACACCTAATTCCCTTAGATGAAGTTATTGAAACAATGAAAGCAGTGGGTGATCAAATTCACCACACACTAAGATGCACCAATCTTGGAGGTTTATCTATTACAAATACTGCAAAAAAGATTGAAGCATTGCTTGAAGCAAATCCGCCTGCCTATTTTAAAAATTGTTAATTATTTATGCTTTAAAAAAAATCGGATGTTGAAATATATTTTCATTGCCAGCATTGCTTTTTGTTTTTCCATTTCAATTGTCTTTTCACAACAACCTCTTTCCCCTTTAGTAAATTCTTTCCATAGCTATGAGAAAATGAAGGAAGAAAGTAAATTCAAGCTTGATTGGATCTCAATTGGACCAACCTTAAACGGGTCAAGGGCAGATGTTGTACAAGTAGATCATTCAAATCCGGGTACCATGTATGTAGGTTTTGGTTCGGGGGGACTATGGAAGACAATTAACAATGGACTTAATTGGTATTCGATTTTTGAAAATCAACCATCCTATAGTATTGGCGATTTTGCCATTGCACCCTCTAATCCAAAGATTCTCTATGTTGGAACAGGTGAACATTTAAAAAAGCCTAGAAATTTCACGCTTCCCGGAACAGGAATGTTTAGATCAGATGATGGAGGTGTTAGTTGGCAGCCAATTGGTTTGGAAGATTCATGGTCGATAGCTGAAATAGCTATTCATCCAACTAATCCAGATATTGTGTTGGTTTCTGTAATTGGGCATCTATGGACAACAAATAAAAACAGGGGATTATACAGAACCAATAATGGTGGAAAAACATGGGAACAGGTACTCTTTAAAAATGAAAGAACTGGAGGAAATGATATAGTGATAGCTCCATCAAATCCGGCAATGATGTACAGTTCCTTATGGGAGGTTTATCCAGGCATTAGTGGGGATAATAGTGGCATTTATAAAAGTATAGACACGGGTAAAACTTGGATTCCCTGTAAAAATGGATTACCCAGCGGACCAAATATTGGAAGAATTGGCGTAACCGTTTCTTATACAAATCCTGCTAAAGCATATGCCTTGATTGATAATTTAAGCAATCCCAAAAATCAAGCTGCGGAATTGTATCAAACAATTGATGGAGGTGTTACTTGGACAAAGGCTCATGCTGGACCTTTTAAAATATTTTCGGCCTATGGATGGTATTTCACCAATGTTTATTTGAATCCCAAGGATGATGATGAAGTATTTTGTTTAGGGATTCGTTTGGCACATAGTGTAGATGGGGGAAAAACATTTTCATTTATTGGTGGACAAGTAAATCGGATAACGCCAAGTCTTGCTCAAGGACTACATTTAGATCAGTCTGAATTATGGATCAATCCTCAAAATCCGAATAACCTTGCTTTAGGCAATGATGGCGGTTTGTATGTGAGTTACGACAAAGGAAAGTCTTGGATGCATTATAATAATATCCCTACTGGAGAGTTTTATGATATTACAATTGATACATTCAATAATACAATATATGGTGGAACTCAAGATGATGCTACTGTATTTGGTCCAGCAAAAGAATTGAAT
>JANOYH010000094.1:0-6042 GCA_031428775.1 Bacteroidota bacterium | reverse complement strand
GTTGCTATATTGGGAAATTGGGAATACTGGTCTGGACTAAGTTTTAATGATCTCTCGGAAATCTATGCAAAACACAATATTAATTTGTTAGTGAATCAAAACATCCAATTTAACCTTCGCAATAAAACAATTGGAATAACTGGAATAGACGATTATCTAGGAGGAAAACCTAATTTCGAAAAAGCTATTATAGGACTCCCACAATGTGATTATCATATTGTATTAAACCACTGTCCGATGTATAGCGACTATATAGCTAAAAAGCAAAATGAAACAAGAAAAGTAGACCTGATATTATCTGGTCATACGCATGGTGGCCAAGTGAACCTTCTTGGATACGTACCCTATACGCCATGGGGAAGTGGCAAATACCTTAAAGGAATGTATGATCAAAACAATACTAAGATTTATGTGTCAAAGGGAATTGGTACCACATTTTTGCCTATACGCTTTGGTGCAAGGGCAGAAATAGCCGTATTTTATTTGAAAGCTTAAAACAGTTCGTTTTTATTTAGCCTTTTTCTAAAAAAAATAATCAAAATGGTAAACATATTGTAAATCATTTTTTTTGTACCGATAGGGGAATAATAAATTTTGTGACATAGTAAATATTTTTTTATTGTTTACAATCTATTAATAATTCAATTATGTTGTAAAGTCAAGGATAGTTCTATTAACTTCAATGCTCCTAATAATAAACAACTTAATAATTACTCCATGTTCACAGCGCTTCTAATTAACAATACAATCAACATACATGCACAAGCTTCAAAAGTTTGGGATATGCTCACCAATCCAGAAAAAACAAAACTGTATATGTTTGGATGCGAAACCGTTTCAGAATGGGAAATTGGTAGTGAATTACTATGGAAAGCTGAATACGAAGGAAAAGAAATGGTTTTTGTAAAGGGTTTTATTCTTGATTTAATTCCAAATAAATTATTAAGCTATTCCGTTTTTGATCCTAATTCATCCATGCCAGACATTCCAGAAAACTATCTTACTGTAACCTATCAACTAGTGGAATTAGAAGGTGCTACTTTGCTAAATGTGACGCAAGGCGACTACTCCAAAGTGGCTGAAGGAGAAAGAAGATACCAAGAATCTTTTAATGGTGGAGAAGGATGGAATCCTATTTTAGTAAACATCAAGCAATTATTAGAAGCTTAACAAAAGATAGAAATTACATGTATAAAAAACAGTTTATACTTAGTCTTTTTGCGGTACTAGCATTCACCGTCATCTGCATAGCACAACATGAAAATTCTGCTGTTAAAGCAGTTAGCACAAAGTTCGAAACATTTTATAACCATTCACAGTACGATTCTATATTTCTACTTTTTGCGGCAAACATGCAACAAGCATTGCCTTTAAATGCAACCAACGTATTTCTATTGGGTCTAAAAAAAGATGCAGTAAACATTTCCATTGATGATCAATCTAAAATCAAAGGCTTTGAAGTAACCTTTTTCAAAGAAGATAGAACGAGTACATTAAAAAGAAATATTACTACACTTTCCTTCCCCGCCAATGATAATTGGACCTTCACTTGGGGTGGCGATACAAAAGAGCTGAATTATCATGTGGAAAGCAAGGCACAAAAAAATGCATTCGATATACTGATCAAGGATGCAAAGAATAAATCGTATCAAACCAACGGGAAAACAAATGAGGACTATTATGCGTTTGGAAAAGAATTGTTTGCTCCCTGCGATGCAGAAGTTGTTTCTGTGGTTGATGGGATCAGTGACAATATTCCTGGCCAAATGAACCCAATCTATGTGCCAGGCAATACTGTTGTATTAAAAACTTCAAATCAAGAATATTTATTTTTTTGCCACTTCAAACAACATTCCATTCAAGTTAAGCAAGACCAAAAAATTAAAAAAGGACAGCTGCTTGGACTTTGTGGGAATTCGGGTAATTCTTCTGAACCGCATATCCACTTTCATTTACAGGATACAGATAACATGCTTACAGGAATTGGCATAAAATGTTATTTTGAAAAAATTATGGTGAATGGCCAATTGAAAACCGACTACTCACCCATTCAAAAAGAAATCATCAGTCAATAACTTTATTTAAAGAGAAACAAAATTCATGAAATCATTTACAATTGAAGCTATCAATGAAGTCTTAAAAGGGGAATTGATTGGTCATACAGACAATATTATAACAGGGCCCGAACACCTAGAAATGGCTGCAAACAACCATATCAGTTTTATAGGAAATAAAAAATACTTAAAACTATGGGACGCATCTAAAGCATGTGCAGCCATTATCAACCAAGAATTCAATATAGAACCTGGCCAAAATAGGGCACTAATTAAAGTAAAGAATGCCGACATAGCTATGGCCAAAATTCTGGAAATGTTTATCCCTGATGGCCCAGTTTTTGACGAAGACATTCATCAAACAGCCATCATCCATCCAACAGCCATTATTGGAAAAGGATTTCGTGCAGGAGCAGGAACTTTTGTTGGAGCCTACACAGTCATTGGCAAAGATGTTACTTTATATCCTAATGTTACCATACTTGACCATTGTAATATTGGTGACCATACTACTATATGGCCTGGAACGGTGATTCGCGAACGTTGTATAATTGGACAAAACTGCATCTTACACAGCAATGCAACAATTGGTTCTGATGGATTTGGGTTCAGACCTAGTGACGATGGTCGAGGTTTAATTAAAATTCCTCATATTGGCAATGTTGTATTAGGCAATTATGTTGAAGTAGGTTCTGGCACTTGTATAGACCGAGCTAAATTCAGCTCTACAATAATTGGTGACGGTACAAAATTGGATAACCTGATTCAAATTGGACATAACTGTAAAACTGGTCGTTTTTGTATCATGGCAGGAAGCAGTGGACTTGCAGGTTCTGTTACACTTGGCGATGGCGTTATCATTGGGGGTGGAGCTCGTGTATTAGACCATATTACTGTTGGAAATGGTGTTTTGATTGGGGGAATGTCTGGCGTGATTAGTGACGTAGAAGATGGAAAAAAGTTATTGGGCTATCCTGCAGTTGACGGACGTGATTGTCTCAAGCAATGGGCTTATTTAAAAAGGGCTATTCAACCAGCTAAATAAAATACAAAGTATAAAAGTACTATGTACGGTTATTAAAATAATGCAAAAAAAGAGGTCGCTTCAAAAATGAGCGACCTCTTTTTTTGCATTTTACATGTAGCTTTTAATCAATATCTACATCCCCAACATTATCATCAGGCACCCGATCAATTAGTTTATTATAAGGATCGATACCGGCTTTTTTTGGCTTCCCTTTTACTCTAAAAACAAAGGACTTTGAACCAGCCGTAAGTTTTACTTTTTGCATCAATAATGGATTCGTTTGTTTACGGCCATTTTTATCTTTTGTTTCTTCCGCAAATATGCCAATATCAATATAATCATTCATTTTGGCAATTGTTTCCTTTCCCAAACTATCCGCATAAAACTTATTGGTACTCACTTGCATGGTTACATCATATTCATCTTTCCCTACTTTTTTTGCAGTTGCTTTTTGATATTTATTATCGTACAAAGTGATTTTCTCCCAAGTGTCTGTTAAGTAATATTTAAAAGAATCTGGTGTATTCTTTTTGATGAATGCATAGAGGTCGTCACTACCAGGAAAAGGAGGCGTTTCTTTCAATGCAAAACTATCTCTAAAAGCGTGCAGCGCTCCATTGAGTGCTTTATCGCCAATCAAATCTCTAAGTCCATATAAGATTAAACTACCCTTCTGATACCATTCATAGGGCCGGTTACAGTTGATATAGGTATTCTCTTTTTTGCTTTCTCTTGCTCTTCCAGTAAGATATCCGTCTAATTCATCTTTCAAAAATCGCTTCATATTATCACGGCCATATGCTCTTTCCGTTAATATTAAGGCAGTGTATTCTGCTAAAGATTCACTGATTAAATTAGAACCCCTAGTCTTATTAGGAGCCACTTGATGCCCCCACCATTGGTGTGCTAATTCATGCGCAGTTACAAAATAGACATAATCAAAATCATCAGATTTACTGAAATCAGCTACCCACCCAAAACTTTCTGCAAATGGTACTGTATTAGGAAAGCTTTGTGCAAAGCCAGCATATCTTGGAAATTCTAAAAGCCTCATTTGTCTAAACTGAAAATCGCCATAGGTTGTTGAATAATATTCAAGCCCATCTTTGTAGGCCGCCAAAAATCTGTTTAAATTATACTTATGGGTAGGATGATGGAAAAGCTCTATATCTATTTTCTTTCCATTACTTAATTTTATTGAATCACGCAGCACATCATATCTAGCTGATACAATTGTGGCAAAAGCTTGAATGGGTGAATCCTGTATATAATAAAAATACTTACGGCCATCCAGTTCCCAAGTCTTTTGTAAATAGCCTGGCGCCACTGCAATCTGATCCTTAGTTGTACTAACGGTAGCCTCAAAATGAATTAAATCTGCATCATCATTAAAGAGTAACGTGCGTTTACCTTCAAAGTCAGATTGAACTGGATATTCGTCTAACTTTTTTACCAACCCTTGCTTTTTTCTATCTTCATCACTGCTCAATTCTTGATTGGCATTATAACCAAAAGCAGGCATTAGATCACTATAAAAGGTTCCATTTTCTATAATCTCTCTGGTAAATCCATTATTCACAAACCCTTGAAATTGTTTTACAGAATGAATGTCCAATAAAGCAGAATCACCAGGTTTTAAACTTGATGTCAATGCATAAATACGATAGTTTGCTGTATCCTTACCCTTTTTCATGAAACTGAAAATGGGCTGCTCTCTCAATAATGGACTTCTATAAACAAGCTCCTTACCATTATATAAAAGAGTATACTTGATGCCATCTTCCATTTCTATGTGCAAACTGTCAATTTTTTTTTCTGTCTTGTTCTTAATTGTAATTAATGAATGAATCACAACTTTCCTTTCTTCTGGAAATATGTCTGCAAAAATTTGTACATTGGTCATTTTAGGTTGTGCCAATTTTTCATACCTTTTTAATGTCTTCTCATATTGTGCAGTATATTTTTTCCCTTCTTTTGAAGTAGTATACGTATTCAAATAGCTTACATTGTAATAATTATACAAACCTGTTCCAATCCATCCTACAAAGAATAGGACAATCAATATTTTAGGAACACCTGTGAACCTTTGTTTTGCTACATACCATCTTTCCGCAAAACTTCCAGCTATTCCACGTTCAAAAAACAAATACGCAATGGTAAGCAGTAAAGCACCCAGACAAATCCAATATAGGTTAAACCAAAACTGTGGAGCAACAAAATGTCCAATGCCATTCATATCACTCCATCGATAACCTGGAGTATAGAAATAAAATAAAAGGTTATAATCAAAATTTGCATAGCTCCTAAGGATAAACATGACCACCCAAATTAACATCCCAACGCCATGTCCACCAAATTTATTATTAACCATTAAATGCACAGCAAATGACAATAAAATCATTTGTATAAAAGAAGGAAATGTCAGCAAATACATTTCTTGTAAATAAATCAATAATTCAAAATTGGTATAGCCTTTTAAAAGTTGTATCAATACCCCTGCTACAATGGGTATTGAAGCTAATATAAAAGCAATCCCCAACATGCTAGTTAACTTAGACAAAAAGAAAACAGCATTGGGAACAGGCATTGCATCATTAATAATATTGAACCTGGTTGTCTTTTCACGATGAATTGATTCGCCTGAATAAAATAAAAGAATGATAAAAATAAATACGATATAATCATAGCCTTTATAGTCCATCAAAAAAATGGTGATTGGCCTGTCCTTTACACCATAATAAGTATTTCCTATCCAAAAGTCTAAGACAAGAAAAATGAGTCCCCCCATCAAAATGGCCCTAAAATAATTGTCTCTGATAATATTAAAAAACTCAATTTTAGTTAGTTGCCACCAAATTCTTTTGGTATATCCATTATTAAAATCAGGATTCAGTTTTTTAATTTCTCTTTCTACTGGAGCTTCTTCTTCTTTGGAAGATGATTTTTTTACTTTTTCAACAT
>JANOYH010000093.1:0-6278 GCA_031428775.1 Bacteroidota bacterium | reverse complement strand
TAGGATTAATCTTGTTCTTACTGTTGCTAGCTTTAAAGTCGTCTAAACTTATTTTATACTCTTGATTATTAGAAGTCAATGGAACCTGCAATGCATATTGTTCAGACCAATTAGAAATACCCTCTTTAACTAAGATGATATTCATGATTACGCCAGTCCCTTTTGCATTAAAAATAAAACTCTTATATCCTGTCAGATCTTGCGTAGCTCCACCACCTCTTAATAATTTATACACAGCAATATTATCTGTAACATTGGCTTCAACTGATACATTTCTAAATAATGGGAACTCGTCAGTAGAAGCATTTACTCGTTTAGCGTCATTTGACACTTTAAACGATTTGATAGAGTTAGTTGCATTATTTGAATTCACTGCCCAGTTACCATCAGCCATAAATACTTGGTCTGTTAGTACATTGTTCAGGTACATATTTACAGTTGCTTCATAAGTATCGCTTACAGGAACATTTACACTTGCTTTTCCATTGGTGCTGATGGTAAATGGTATTTGTTTGGTTGTAACAGCTGTTGATTGCTCATTATCTTTTACTTTAATTTCAAAATATCCATTTGTACCAGCTGTTGTATTTGTTAAGCTCAGGACTACATTGTTTGATTCGCGTTTTCCCTTTGTGATATAAGTTTTAGGAACGGTTCCATTACTTAGCACTTCTTTCACTTGCATTGAACCACTTAGTCTGTTAATAATGTCTGAAGCCATACTTACAATCAATGAAGGTGTTTCAGCCCATAACTGGATATTATACATCACTTCATCCGCCGTATAATCTTTATTTAACCAGTTAGATTGAAGGGTATAATTTGATCTGCCAGCTTTTGCACCAATCACAAAACTAAATGCATACTCCATTTGTCCGCTCGTGTTTTTTAAATCGTAGCGTACCAATTTAATATTGTTCACAGTTACGTTCTCAATATTCATCAGTTCGGATCCTTTTAAACGATCGCATATCGCTTTTGTGTGGTCATACACTTCTCCAAGTGTTTTAGTACCAAAGGCAACTGCTTTTGCTTTACTGTTTAGTGTGAAGTCTAATGACAATACATCATTGGCATTTGTGATACTTGGTATATCATTTGGTGTTGAATTGAACACTTTGTAACTAGTACCAGTGATTTGTCTGGGCAAAATTTCAGACAGCGTAATACTTGTACCAACACCTGCAATTACATTTCTATTTCCAATAGTTTGTACACTCGGCAATTTAGTATAATCAATAGGTCCTTGAGCGCTATTGACAGCATTGTTAAAGATCCTGTTTCCAACTGCATCACCCAAACTCTTGCTTTCAAGTCCACCGCCGCCACCGCCTGGTACACCACCGCAAGAATTGTCTATTGTAATAATAGCCGTTTTTGTTGCTGAACCACAGGCCGTAGTAACCATATATGATATTGTTGCTGTACCTATGGCAATACCTGAAACTAAACCTGTGTTACTAATTGTTGCATTTGTTGCATTATTACTACTCCATACACCGCTAGGTGTTACATTTAATAAGTTTATTGTTGCGCCTATACATACAGTTAATGGTCCCGTAATGTCAGCCACAGTGGGTACTACACTTGATGGACAATTAAAATGTCCATTACCTGAACCCGAAGTTCCATCATCATAATTATTGTTTAATTGATCCAATGCATTGTTTAAATCAGAAAGTCCATAGATACTACCACAGTCGCCAATAGCTTTATCTGCTTCATCTATAACAAATTGAACAGTTTTATTTACAAATATTCCGGAATTATAAATTAGTCCACCTAATGAACTAGCATTAATTCCAAATGAAGGATCATAACTATCAAAGCCAACATTTAATTTAGCCGTAATCAATTGACCAGCTAACACTGTATTTAAACTTGAAGGATTTATTGCGTTACCTGAAGGCAATAAAGCAGGACCAGACCCTGCTGGCAAAATATCTGTAATGGCTTGAGCAGTGGTAAGTTTTACACTTCTACCTACACAACCAATGGTTAATCCTGTAGGAAAGGCAGCTGCAAAATTTGCATGTAAATAAACTCCTGGATTTCCACCATTGGGTGTAGCACCCCATCCACCTTGTGTTTGAGTTCTAAATCCAGAGCATACACTTCCGCAAACTTGTGCATTTGCAGCGGTAGTATCTCCTAAAATAAACAAAACAAACAATGGCAAAAATGCAATTAATTTCAAAAATTGTAGGCTTAAAAAACCGGTTACTTTAGCTGTGTCTTGGCAATAGTTTACATTTATAAACTTGCATGAGTTTACTGGCTGCATAAAACAGAATTTAGAGGTTTGGTTTTATCGATGGTTCATCTAAAAGACCCATCGATTTGTTGAATTCTTTTGTGTATTATTTCACTCAAATTCAAATCAGCAATCGCAATTACTTCTTATGGAATAAATTACTCTTTAGAAGCTTTTACAATAAACAAATTTATTATACTGTTAAATAATTTGTCATACCAGTTTCTTGGTATTTATGCAAGAAAAATTGAATAATATGTGGCTAAATGTCATTTTTCTACCAACTAGTTTGTATAAATTTCAATTAGTGTTTAAACAAAAAAAATCAAGTAACTATTTCAAAATAAATTGAAACAGATACTTGATTAATAATTAATAAACTGGTTTTATTACCCTTTTACATAATCAATTCTTTTGGCTTTTTTTTGTGCTAACAATGCTAATTCAGTGGCCCTAAAACAATGCCATTGCGTCATTGCCGTTTCTGTTCTATTGACTACATCGTCTACAAATAATTGTCCAAAAGGTAATGACACGCTATTGCAATCGATATATTTAGTTTCTTTCTGCGTAACTAAATACAAATGATTACCACCATTGCGTCCACTTGCTATGTCAATATTTTTCCTCACCTCTATATAACCTTCTGTTCCAAGTATGGTTAGTCTTCCATCACCCCAGCTACCCAATCCATCTGGTGTAAACCAATCCACCCTAATATAACCCATCCCTCCATCACCTCGAACCATTACATCTCCAAAGTCTTCAAAATTGGGATATTGAGGATAATGTACATTGGCAACTTGTGATGCTACTATTTCGGTATGACCACTACCTGTAAAAAATAAAAATTGATCGAACTGATGTGATGCAATATCTGTGATGATACCTCCATATTTTGCTTTGTCAAAAAACCATTCGGGTCTTGATTTAGGAGACATTCTATGTGGACCTAAACCAATGGTTTGTATCACTTTACCTATCGCCCCATTTTTTACCAATTCACCTGCTTTTACAGTAGCCTTATTTTCAAACCGTTCACTAAACATGATAGAGTAAATGCGTTTGGTTTCTTGCTGCACTTTTTTAACTTGTGCAAATTGTTTAAGTGTGGTAATCCCTGGTTTGTCTACTAAATAATCCTTTCCGTGTTGCATGACCCTAACACCTAAAGGACCTCTTTCATCAGGGATCCCTGAACTCAATACCAATTGTATACTGTTATCTTCCAAAATGGCTTGTTCAGAAGTAGCTAATTTCACTTCTGGAAACTGTTTCATAAATGCAGCCACCAATTCCGGTTCTTTAGCATACAACCATATTAATTCCCCTCCCCCTCTTTTCACTGCTTGTACCATTGAACTAATATGACCATGGTTAATATTGATAACTGCAAATCGAATTCGTGGTGGCGCAAGATCAATGATTTGCATTCCTTTTGACTGTGTGCTAATACCTGAAAGAAGCGTAATACCGGAGGCTGCGGCTGTATTTTTTAAAAAATCCCTTCTATTGGATAGATTCTTTTTCATGGTCATTTATTATTGTTTCAACTAATTTATACAATAATTGTTAAAGTATTCTAAAGAGCGAAGGTTATCATCCATTGTTCCGTCTTACTATAAAACCCACAATTATGAAATTCATACGACTATCCACCTTACCCCTAACATTACTCTTAATTAGTTTTGCTTGCAAAAAGTCTGAAACAGCTTCTAGTACAAGTACTACCACAGATTCCACTGTACCAGAAATTTATAAAAAAATATATGGCGCAACTAGCATTACATCTGACGGTACCTATTTAACCATTAAATCAAATGGAACACCAGATCATAAGTCGGTCTATTACCCAACAACCAATGCTTTATATGAGGCCTTTTCAGGAACTACTTATGATGGAAGAACTTTTGCTAAGAATCCAAATACCATTGCTACACAAACCCTGACTTTCAAGATACCTTTGAATCCAAAAGTGGCTGCTACGCATGCTTCCACTCCAGGTGGCCCTATTGGGATCTCTTTAAATGGAGTGCCCTTTTTTAACCAATATGCTGCCATGAATGCACCACTCACTAACGAAGCAAATGGTTTCGATAAATACTATGGTCATCCACAACAATCTGGGCAATACCATTACCATGTTGACCCCATCTATTTAACAACTGTTAAAGCAACAAAATCTTCTTTATTAGGATTTCTTTTAGATGGATTTCCAGTATATGGTTCCATGGAAAATGGTTCTGCTGTTACCAATAGTATGTTGGATGTTTATCATGGTCATACACATGCAACAGCTGACTATCCAAATGGACTTTATCATTATCATATTACAGATGCAGACCCTTATATCAATGGTTCTGGATTTTATGGTACAGCTGGAACTGTTACACAATAGCATATGACAAAAAGAATTTTCATAATATGCTTTTGTTGCTTTTCTCTATTTTCCTGTGATGAAAATAGGGATCTAGCCAAAGCAAAAAAGGCCCATCAGACTCCACCTGTTTTTCTGTTATTAGAAAACCATGTTATTAGCTGGCATCAGGATAGTTTATTTTGGAATGGAAAACCTTTTTCCGGAAAAGCAATCAGCCTCTTTACCAATGGCGATACGGCAATTATTCAAAGCTATTGGGAAGGGCTACAAGAAGGCGTTACTAGAAAATGGCACCCCAACAAACAATTAGCGGAAGACCGTTTTTATATTAAGGGGAAAAAAGAAGGTAGACATAGAGCTTGGTGGTCAAATGGCAAACCTTTGTTTGATTTCCATGTGAGCAACGATGAATACCAAGGTGAATTGAAAGAATGGAATAGTGCTGGTTTATTGGTAAAACAATTCCACTATGTAAACGGTCAGGAAACGGGAAGTCAGCGTCGATGGTGGGATGACAGCACTGTTAGAGCAAATTATGAAATTCGTAATGGCAGAAAATATGGATTAATTGGCATTAAACTCTGTAAAAACCCTTATGATTCAGTCAATAAAAAATAGCGTTTGTTTATTGGTTATCCTATTGTTTGTGGGATGCAAAGAAACAATACAAATCGAGTCACTCCCTTTTATTAGCAATCCCGACTTCACACCCGAATGGATCTCCCCCGACGATGCTAGATACCTGACCATCCATCGAATACCGGCTTTTTCTTTCACAGACCAAGATGGAAATAATATCACCGAAAAAACGGTGGCTGGTAAAATTTATGTAGCCAATTTCATCTTCACAGGCTGTGGTAGTATCTGCCCTAGGATGACTGAGAATCTTTCCATTGTTCAAAAAAAATACCAACTTGATCAAGACATTTTATTTCTTTCGCATACCGTTATGCCCGAAAGAGATAATGTTCTTGTTTTAAAAAATTATGCACAGATTAAAGGGATCCCATCTAACAAATGGCATCTTTTAACTGGCAATATTGATTCCATTTATAGAATGGCAAAAAAAGAATATTATGCTGGTGAAAAGATTGGGTATTATGGCAACCAGAAAGATTTCTTACATACAGAAAACTGTATGCTTATTGACAAGTACCGGCGAATCCGCGGAGTCTATAATGGAACCCTCCTATTAGAAATGGAACGCATGATAGAAGACATTGAAATACTTAAAAAAGAAACCGACTAAAAATATTTTTTGTGCAAATTATACAAGACCAAGGAATCAATAAGATTCATTTTTTTTGTACTGTCTTGCAAAAAATGACGTTTGAATGATTGAATAGCGGCGCTTGTATCTTTTACATCATATCCAATAATTCGCAACGCTTGAATAGTATTGAATCCTTTAGGAACTGAATCTAATCTGTCATCAAACCAAAGACCAAAACCATTTTCGTGCAAGGTTTTCCAAGGAAACCTAAAATTTGGATCGTTTTTTCTTGTTGGTGCTATATCGCCATGTCCAATAAAATTAGCTATGGGTATAGTATAGGCAAATTTCAATCGATTCAATAAACTGATTAAACTATTGATTTGTAAACTATCAAATGGCTCAAACCCATTATTATCTAATTCAATCCC
>JANOYH010000092.1:0-4254 GCA_031428775.1 Bacteroidota bacterium | reverse complement strand
TTATCCTTTAAATTAAATTAATGGATTGTTTTTTATGACTTTGTTATTGATTGTTTTGTTATTTGCTTTGTTTTTACTCGTATCATTTTTTTCTATTTAAATATTGTACATGTCTCAAGAATCACTTGCCAATAGTTTTTTAGCACTTGTAAAAATCATGGATGAATTACGCGAGC
This sequence comes from Bacteroidota bacterium, assembly GCA_031428775.1. GTDB lineage: Bacteria > Bacteroidota > Bacteroidia > Chitinophagales > Chitinophagaceae > Sediminibacterium. The sequence goes on along the minus strand of JANOYH010000092.1, from coordinate 4,078 downwards.
AATGTCCATGGGATAAAAAGCAAACTATAGAAACCTTACGCCCCCTTACCATTGAAGAAACTTACGAACTGGTTGACGCTATCTCGGATAATGATTATAAAGGGATAAAAGAAGAGCTTGGAGATATGATGCTTCACTTGTTGTTTTATGCTAAGATTGGTGCGGAAAAAAAGGAGTTTACTTTACAAGATGTCATTGAAGGAATCAGCGCCAAACTCATTCATAGGCACCCGCATATTTATGGCGATGTTAAAGTGTCGAATGAAGAAGACGTAAAGCGCAATTGGGAAATGCTTAAAATGAAAGAAGGAAAAAAATCGGTACTTAGTGGGGTTCCCCCATCCTTGCCCGCCATTGTAAAAGCAACTAGAATTCAAGAGAAAGCCAAACAAGTGGGATTTGAATGGGACAACAAAGAAGACGTTTGGGCTAAAGTAAAGGAAGAGATGGAAGAACTACAAGAAGCCGTTCGAGAGAAATCGCAAGCAGATATAGAAGAAGAATTTGGGGATGTTTTATTTAGTTTAGCAAATTATGCACGGTTTTTGCAGGTAGATGCAGAAGGTGCATTGGAAAAGACCAATAAGAAGTTTATATGTAGATTTCAAGAAATGGAAACAATTGCCTTGGCTTCAGGAAAAACACTTTCTAGCATGACCCTTGAAGAAATGGATGGAATCTGGAATCAGGTGAAAAAACAAAGGAGAAATTCTTGATCAATCAAATCAAACAAAGCGCGTTCAAGCATGGCTACCTAATTATTACGGCAGCATGGCTCTATACTTTTTCGTTTATTTTTATCAATTACTGGAGCTATAATTCATCTGAAAAAAAAGTCAAAAGCAAAATTGAACAACGGATTGCAGAAAGCGAACAGTATTTTCAAGGAATTTGTAACAATAAAGTATTACTATCAAATTTAATAAAAGATACGGTTTCAATAGAGAAGTCCACTCTGACCCAATTGCCCTTCGGACTTTTTATTTATCAGAATCACCCATCCAGTTCGCCTTCCATGTTGTATTGGAATACGAATAGCATTTATGTGAATGCGGGCAACTTAAGTAGGGATAGTGGGTATTTTTTTCAAAAACAACAGAATGGAGATTTTGAAATGTTGGTCAAAACCATTCAGATTGGCGATAGCTCACTAAAAATTGTGGGAATGATCCCTATCAGATGGGATTATTTCATTGAAAACAAATACCTGCAATCTAGATTTGAAGGCTTCCCTGATTTAAACAAGCAATACGAGGTTAGTGGATTGGCAAATGCAATCCCCATTCAAAATGGACTAGGAACCGTCTTGTTTAAAATAAAAATGAAGGAAGGGAAATCATTCATTTCATACGACGGGATAACCTTGGTATTGAGAACATTGGCCATGCTGTTATTGCTATTGTTCTTGCATGCAATGGCCGAGGAATTGGTGCGAGAAAAAGGATTTTGGACGGGCTTTGGTGCTTTAATGCTGGCCATTTTGCTTTTGCGCTTCATGAGTTATCAACTGTCCATCCCTTTTGTTTTTGATAAAATCCCTTTGTTTGATCCATCCATTTATGCTTCCAATTTCTTCCATCGATCACTTGGCGATTTGCTGGTAAACGCAATACTCCTTTTTTGGATGGCAAGTTTTTATCAAAAACACAAGCATGCGCCTTTGCGTTTTTCTAATTCATTTCTTCAGTCGATCGAGTATGATTTTCCCATTTTTCTGCTAACCATCTTTTGCCTCGCCATTGGCAACATTATTAAGAGTTTGGTGCAGGATTCGAAAATTTCTTTTGATATCACCAATTTTTTCAGCTTAGGCGTCTATACGGTGGTGTCTTTTATCATACTGTGTTTGTTGGTGCTTTTTTTCTTTTATATGTCGCAGGTACTTTTGAAGCCCCTTATTGAAAAAGGATTTAGTAAGTACCGTCAAATATTGGTAGCAACTGCAACGGGGCTTATTTATTTCTTCCTTTTTGTACAACCCCAGGATACCATCATCAATATGAGTATGTTAGTATGGTTATTAGGTTATTTAGTGTTGATGAATTACCAAAAAAACACGATAGCAGTTCCTTTGATTCGATCGCCCTTTTTTATTTTTTGGGTAATGCTTTTTGCGTTATCTGTTGCAGCAATTGTGATGTTCGAAAACCAACAAGTGGAAAAAGCACAGCGTATTCGTATGGCAGAAAAGCTGGCACTACAAACTGACCCTTCTGGAGAAAACCTATTAAATATTGCGGCAACTAATTTTGATGATGCTTTTCTATCCAATAATTTCCACCGACTGGAAAGTGAGTATTCAAATAAGTTTATTAAAGACAGTCTAATAAACGAGAATTTCTCTGGCTATTTGAACAAGTATGATACGCGCATTTTTACATATGATGCTTCATTCAGGCCTTTGTATAACGACGATAGTACCACTTATGGGTCTATTAAATCCATTTTATTAAATCAATCAAAGCCTACTATCATTCCAGGATTGTATAGTTATGAAAAAGTGAAGGATGGGTTTAGTTATTTGTACCAAAAAGAGATTAAGGAAGGGCCACTTGTTAAGGGATATTTGTTTGTTTTTATCAAATCTAAAAGGTATAAGAGCGAAGCACTTTATCCGGAATTATTTAATCAGTCGCAGGACATCTCGTCCGACTTAAATACCAATTATGCGTATGCGGTCTATACCCAAGGCAGGCTCATTAATCACTTCAATAATTATGAATTTCCTTCTCAATTGGATCAAAAACAAACCCCTGATTTTGAAAGTTCTTTTCGCCAAAAAGGAAATTTCAGTGAGCTATGGTACAATAGCGGAACTGGAAAGCAAGTATTGGTTGTAAAAAGAAGCACCTGGATTTTGGAGTCCTTGACCATGTTTGCCTATCTGTTTTGTTCATTTTTAATGATCATCTTTCTATTTCATGCGGCTGCTTATTTATTGACCAATCGATTTAGATGGAAAAAGTTAAAGGCTGCATTGCATTTAAACATTCGATCACAAATACAGGCCACCATTATTTTTTTAAGTGTATTTTCTTTTATTGTTATAGGGATTGCTACCATCTCCTTTTTTATCTTTCGATTTAATAGAACCAATGAAGAAAGGTTGTCGAAATCTATTCAAGTAATGGCCAATGAAATTGATAGTAGGGTGCGCTCACAATTGGTATTTGACGATGTGTTAACGGTGAACAATATGTGGAACCTAGACAATCTCGAAAAAAAGATTGCAGAAATTTCAGACTTGCACAATGTGGATATCAATTATTATGATACTAAGGGGAATCTGAAAATTTCTACCCAACCCTATATCTATAATAAGCATTTACTCAGCGAGAAAATGCATCCTGAAGCCTATTTAGCACTACATGGTAAAAAAAGTATTCGCTTTATTCAGTCCGAACAAATAGGGGGATTCAATTACCTTAGTATTTATGTTCCCTTGGTAGACGAAACGGGTAGTAACTATGCATATTTGAATATCCCCTATCTAAACTCTCAGAATGAGTTAACACAAGAGATCTCGGGTTTTCTAGCCACATTAATCAATTTGAATGCTTTTATATTTTTAGTTGCTGGGGCAATTGCTTTTTATCTGACCAATAGAATCATTGCCTCATTCAGTTTGATTGGTGAAAAAATGCAGCAAATCAATCTAGGAAAAGTAAATGAAGAGATACAATGGAATAGGAAAGATGAAATTGGCATCTTGGTTACAGAATACAATAAGTTGGTGCGTAAACTTGAATCCAGTGCTGTTGCATTGGCTCAAAGTGAAAGAGAAGGTGCATGGAGAGAAATGGCCAGACAAGTAGCACATGAAATTAAAAACCCTTTAACGCCTATGAAACTGAGTATTCAGTATTTGCAAAAAGCAATTGAAAAAGGGGCGCCCAATGTAAAAGAACTATCGCAAAAAATGGCGGTTACGCTCATTGAACAGATCGATCAACTTTCTAAAATTGCGGGAGATTTTTCTCAGTTTGCTAATATTGGCAATGCCAATTTGGAAATATTTGATCTGAATGAAGTGGTGAAAGCAATTATACAATTGTATCAGACTTCACCTAATGTACAA